>JACPJW010000002.1 GCA_016187335.1 Candidatus Aenigmatarchaeota archaeon
TTATCTTTTTCTCGTCGCTGACGGAATAGAAGCGGAACCGCCCCTTCCTTTTCTGCACGACCATCTTTTTTTCAAGAAGCATTTTCAGGTACCACGAAAGGTTTGAAGGGCTTACGCCAAGCTCGTCGGAGATTTTCCTGGCGTTTGATTTTCTGTTTTCCATGAGGTGAATAAGTATTTTTCTTATCCTTTCCTGCCTCAACAAGCTGAGCAGTTCCTTGTCTTCCCCGCTGTACGCAACGTTCGCGGGATAGTATCTCAGGAACCTTCCTGATTTTTCGGTTCTCACAAGCCCGTGCCTGTGCAGGAAGTGGAGGTGGTAGTCGACGCTGCCCGTAGCCATGCCGGTTCTTCTCTGGATTTCCCGGAAATGAATGCCCGGCGACCCTGATATGCACTCATAGATTTTTCTCCTTGACTCCAGATCCAGCAGCTCTTGCATAGAAACAAAATCACCTTGCCTTGTACATCAGGAAGATGAATGACAGCAGTATCAGGACATCAAAGGTGTGGACGGCGTGGAAGATGTATATGTTCTCTCCCGGGAAGAAGTTGTCCATCAGGAACAGGAACTGCCTCAGTGTGAAAAAGAAAAACGCCAGGGAAAGCACGAAAAGCCTCATGTCCCTTTTCCTGCTGAAGGCGCTGACAGAAACCGCAAGAAGCGCCAGGGAAGCCAGAGCCGAAAGAAGTATGAGCGCGTCCAGCGGCGCCAGCACACGGTCCTTGCCTTCCAGGGTGAATTTAAGCCCCTGGTAGCCGAAATTCTGCAGGATAACAAAGTAAAAGAGCGCCGCCACGATAACAGCGGCGTAGACAACAGCTATCGTTTTTATGGAAAATCCTGTTTCTTTCCTGTCCATTGAACCACTTATAATAGTTATTATTTGGTTCGCATTAAAAGCTGTTTATAACCATCCTGTTTGTTTTGAAGCAGAACGGGCAGTAATCAATCCTCGAGTCGAACTTCTCGCCGCAGAACCCGCACATGCAATACTTCATAATCATCACTTATTCAAATTCAGCCACCATGCGGCAGGACATGCATGCCAACTCCCTTTCATCAACGTAGATTTTTGATGAAGAGCACTTCGGGCATTCTGTCACAAGAACCATGTATTCTGCCGGAATTTTCATCTGCATCATCTCCACACCTCTTTTTCAGAAAATAGTAAAATAAAAAACAAAATAGAAAGTCAAAGTCAACTCATCGCCTATTTACTTTTCATGCTTTCTTTTCCTTGCCATCTGCTCACCCCGTTCAACCACTTCAGCCTGTTCAGGAAGGTGCTGCCTGCAGAACGCTGCTCCTACGTCGCCGTGGTGTTCAAGAAATGTTGTCTCCGTTCCATGGTTTCCTTTATAAATATCGCTTTTGGTTCAAGAATTGAAGATTAGTGCAAGGATTGAAATGAAGAAAATGGATTTAATGCCGTCAAACCAATGAAATGCATGGTAAAGCACCATATAGATACTTCAGTATTTCTTGAACCTCAGACTACAGAAGATGGCAGATACTGCAGGAAATATATCCAGAAAGTCGGCAGAAATTATGAAGGTGTTGTAAGTTTCCCCGTTTTGAGCGAGATATTTGCTTCCGTTCTTAAACTTGATGATTACAAAGAGCTTCATGATACATTTGACACGTTCGTTCATACTTTCAGGATAAGAAAAATCGGCTTTTATTCTCCTAGAGATATTGAAGACATCATGAAAAGGGTAAAGGAACTTGACAAAAGAATATACCCTATCGATAGAGAAATAGTTGCTTGTTCTTTGGAAGATAAAGCAGACGCTTTGGTAACAATGAATAAGAAGCTCGTTGGAAATAAAAGAATTGAAGAAACATTCAGAGTAAGGATAGTACACCCTAAAGCTTTATTCTAGATTTTTTATGCAGTGATGCATGTATCTTCTTAAGTTTGTGAAAAACCTTCCTCTTCTCAAGCTTTCTGTAAAGCCTTTCCAGCTTCTTTTCTTCTTCGCTCATTGTTAGCACCTATAAAACATATTTGCGGCATCATATTTATATATTCGCACGGTTGGGTAAGTGATAAAGAGGTGAAACTATGGTTGCAAGGCAAAAAGATGAAATAGACGCGGACGAATTTAGGCGAAAAGTGAGAATCCTGATTGAAAGAGAAAAAGAATTCCTTGAACATGTTGGCAGACTATAAGACTTGTTGCATTCCATTACTCGTTTGTTCGGTTTCTGAATTCCCGGCGGTTCATGGTTCAAATCTAATCACGTTACTTATAGTTGCATTATTTTCAGTTCCATCAGCAGCTAATTTCAAAAAAATGAAAGAACACGATTCAAAGACTCAGAAATAACTTACCCTCTTATTTTATAATAAGCTAAAATTAGCACAATTACGAATCCCACAACAAAAGCAACTACAGGACCGTTGCTTCCTAAAAACGATTTAGAAAGTGGTTCCATCGAAAGCCATGCAAAAGCCAAAAAAGCTATAATTAGTACAGCCCATATTACTGCTTTGTAAATCTGTCCTTTCATAACTTAATTTCTATATTTCTAATTACTTAAACTAATCGTTTAACGCAGCTTTGCATTTTAACTAAGGGTTGAATTTAAAATCGGAAATAGTAAATCCTAAGAATAGTAGATTAATAGATTAAATGTCTTCTCGAGATACCTAAGCTGAGCTACTTGATTCTTTTTATGTATTCTAATTCTTTGATTTCTTTGGAGAAATCTTTATCTTCATGAGATTTTAGCTTTTCTTGAGATAACAATTCAATCACTTCATCACAAGTTTCATTTATACTCAAAATAAGCCTTTCTTTATTTAGCTTAACATAATTTTGTTTCAGCGTTTTCAAAAATTCTATCATTTCACTTAAGATGTACTTTATGTAATCTTCTATATGTTTGGTTTGAGCTATTGGAAAGTTAGCCCTTTTAAGTACAATCAAATTTCTTACTATTTTGTAAATAGAATTATATTCTAGAGATAGCCCAAAAATTGCTCCATTTAGCAAAAGCTCATTTTTCACAATTCTGTTTGAAATTAGGACAGCTTTCGACAAATCTTCTATATCAGTTGATACGGAGTGTTTATCTACAAGGTTTTTTACTTCTTCGTTTATTACTAAAAGTATTTTTGCAACGCCACGATGGGATACGTACCAGCTTTGTTTTTTAACTAATATTTCTAGAATCTTAGAAACTGAAAATGTAGTTTTTTTAGTTTTTATTGCAGCTTGCTTTCCTATTTCTGCGATAGAATTTATTGACTCCACAGTTGAATCAGACAAATCTTCATCACAAGCTAAACCTATCAAAGCTAAATACCAAATAGAAGATTGCGTCGTATTATCAACAAAAATAGGACTTATGTTTTTAATTTCTAAAGTTTCTATACCTATCTTTTCAACAGTTTTTATTATATAATTTGTAATACGCTTATTTTTCTTTGAAATACTTATTTTAGATAAATATTCTAATTCTTCAAAAATTTCTGTAAGAAATTTATCTTCAGCTTGTGCTAAATCTTTTCTTTGTTGGGTATAAAATTGAGTTATTTCGAAAAGTGTGTTTAAACTTAGTTTTGTTAAACTTGAATTATTATTTTCAACAGCTTTATTTAGTATATCAGAAATTTCCAGTAAAGCGTACATATCGTGTAGTCTTTCCGATACTTCTTTATGAAATATAAATTCTCTATAAATCTCTGGAGGGATTAATTTCTGAAGTAAATTATTTTTTTGTATTTTTGAAGCATCTTTAAATTTCTTAATAATTTTTAAATCGCCTTCTTTAATTATTTTAAGTGCTTTGTTGTAAGACATAAAGTTCGTTATTTCCATAAAAGCAAAGATAATTGAGATCACTAATTCTGAAGATAAAATGTAAATAAATGTTGAGAAGTCTAGGATTCCTGTAATAACCGAGTAAAAAACTATTATATTCGTTACGATAAAGAAAATAAAAATTAGTATTAAATACTTCCTAACTTCTTTCATTACCCTAAAAGAAAATTTATCAGCGATTTCTTGCAAACTATTCATTGATAAAGTAGCAAAAAGAGCCAGTATTGTAATAACAAGTGTAAGGATTAGACCAACGTTGGAAATTTTCTGAGTTTCTTTAGTATCTACTTGAGACTGTATATCAATTAAAGAATCTCTAAGATTGTTATTGAAAATATCTTGTCGATTTTCTAAACGTGCTAAATTTGATCTTAGTTTATCCATTTCCAGTTTTAGATCATTGATATATGAATTAGAAATATCTTGGTAATAAATACCAAAATATATGTTTTCTACAGATTCCTTTAAGGTTATAGTTCTTTCATAAAAATTTTCAAATTCTACTAAACGTTCATTGTAATCTTCAATACTTGCATTAAAATCAGTTATCTTTTCTATCCTTTTTCTCTTATCTTCTAAATTATCAGCTGACCTGAAAATATTTATTACTTCAGTGTTCTTTTTATTTAATTCGTCTATTTTTTCTTCTATTACTTTGTTGAGCTTCTCAGTTTTCTGGGTAGCTAAGTAGACCTCATCAAGTGCTCTGAGATAAGCATAATGACCGTTGTAAGAATCGACAAAAATTACTTGTCCGCTTCCAAAACCATCAAAAAATCTACTTTCAGATAAAACTATCTGAAACCCTAACCTTTTTGTTTGTTTTTTACCTTCGACAAATTCTATATTTGATTTATCGAGAAATACGAAATTGTTTCCATCTTTAAAGGTGATTTGACTTTTTGAATCTTTGAATCTCCAAAACGCATGAGTTGGTTTTATGGAATTATATATCTTGCTTTTAGAACAATCAGCATATATATCGCCTTTTGCATAACTGCAACCCATTTTGTCAAAATAAGTATTTGAATAATAAACATCTGTTAATTGAAAAAGTTGTGGTTCTCCATAATAGTTCATTTCGCAGAAACCATAAGGAGCAATTTCAGAATCTCTTAAAAAAGTTCTAAATGCAAGTTCAATTCGACTTATTATTGCTTGAAAAATTTCCATTGATTTATGGTATTCATTACCAATATTTTCGTAACTTTCGGAAGTAAAAATATTGAATCCTTTTTTATCTAAAGTTAAAGACCACCAATAACCATCTGTTTGAAAGATGTATACATTATTTTGCTCATCAACTATCTCAAGACTTAAACTATCATAAAAATAAAACCTATCTATGGGGTATTTCTTTATGTAAAATTTTCTTTTATCGCCGTATTCTTTAGTTAATCCTTCATCTAGTATATCGTAAAATAATTTTGCAGTACTTTCGTTAAAATATATAGGCTCTAAGAGATCCTCATCTTTATAGAAAGTACTATTGTAACATTTGGATCTGTCAATTACAGTAAATGTAAGTCCATAACTTTCTTTAGAAACATTTTGATCATTGATTAAGATTTCTGCATGTGATATATGAGCAAAAATCAAAATAAAGAAAACACTAAAAAAGATATAAAATTCTAGTTTGCTTAAAATACCCATGTTTATACTAAAACAAATAGATTTTAAATTCTGATTTTCAGCGAGGTTTCTATAAAAATTTTCAAAGTTTCTGAAATAACTGATTAAACTCCTTCTATTTCTTTCGAATAGGCTCCAGTGGGCGTATTATTTTTCTCACTTGAAAAACTTCCTCACGGCGGGGTTCATTTCCTCGACGTAGCGGACGCTGATCTGCTCGTAGAAGTTGTAGACGATGCTGACGGTAAGGAGGATTCCCGTGCCCGTCCCGAGGGCGTTGGTGAAGTCGGCGACAGCGGCAATCAGGCCTATGATTAATCCGCTGAGTATCGCAAGTATCGGGATGTAGCGGTTGAGGACCTGCTCGACGATGCGCGGGTCCCTGCGGAAGCCCGGCACCTGCATGCCCAGCCCTTCTATCTGCTCCGCAACGTTCTTAGAATCCATGCCGCTCGTGGCGACCCAGAATACTGAGAAGATGACGGCGCCTACGACCATGATCAGCAAATATATCATGGAGCGCAGGAATTCGCCGCCTACAGGCAATCCAACGGTGAAGTGCGTGACGATTATGGCTGATACCAGCCCGGCGGCAGCGGATATTGCAAGGATTTTCATGCTGTTCTGCGACCTGAAGTGGAACGCCAGCATTGACAGGATGAACGTGACGGCAAGCAGCGTGAGGAAGAATATGTTTATTGAAAGGTCAGCGGAAGGCCGCAGGAACTGGACAAAGCCCGACGTGGGGTTTCCCTGCTGGTCGAAACAGCCCAGCGGCCCGCAGCGCCCGCCGAATTCGCCGGGCTGCGCCATGAGCGAGCCGACAAGCTGTATGTTGGCGATAAGCGCTGCTATGAGTATCACCGGGATGTTGCTTGTGTATATCAGGTTGAGCGGCCATCTCCTTCCGAACCCGCGGATGGAGCCAAAGGCCAAGGGGATTTCCACTTTGACCGCCTGTATGTAAACGACAACCGCAAATACGATTATCGTCGCGATGATGGGCAGGATGGCAATCGTGGCCTGGAAAAGCTCGCCCTGCGAAAGGAAGACAAGAAACTGGGGTATCAGCCCCGTGGGAACAGTCTCGCCCGGCAGCGTCAGCGGATTGAACGCCCTGACGAAAATCTGTTTGGTGACCCCGGCTGCTATGAACAATGAAATGCCTGAGCCTATGCCCCATTTAGAAACCACTTCATCCATGAACATTACGATTATTGCGCCGAAAGCCAGCTGCAGTATGAGCAGAAGGAATATTGAAAAGTCCGGCGTGGCAGGCTTTATCGCGCCGAAAGCAACGTAGGCGTAAGCCTCGAAAAAGCAGAAGAATATTGCCAGAAGCTTCTGCGCCCCCTGGAACTTCTTCTTGCCCTCTGTTGTCTTCAGGTCCCACTGGATAATCTGCGCCCCCACGAGGAGCTGCAATATTATGGATGCGGTGACTATGGGCCCGATGCCGAGGGTCATCAAAGTGCCTATTGACGCGCCCAGGATCAGCTCAAAGAACTGCAGCCTTGCGACTTCCTGCTTCTCGACGCCGTAAAGCGTCACCTGCCCGAGAAAAAGGAAAATAAGGAGTATTATGACAGTCCACTTGAGCCTTGATTTGAAGCTCAAATGCGCCTTAGGCTCCTGCACGCCCGGCAGCTTTGAGGATATGCTTTCTATCAGCGACATTTTTCTGACCACTTTTCCAGTCATCAAGTTGGAGGCAGATGTTATAGTGAAACCAGAAAAGAATCTGGACATGATTTCTGGTTTCACATACATGGAGAACCGAAGGTTCTCCTGTACAGGTGAAGCGAAGCTTCACCATGTATAGTTCCCAAGGAAACTAATACCTGAATGTTTCCTTGGAGACAGCAATTTTATTCCACACATTTCCCTTTTTCCGTGCACGCTTTGATTCTTTTCAAATCATTCTTTGGCTTGATTTTTCTTTCCGCTTTGCCCGCGCTTTTCGCTTTTCTTTTTAGCTTTCTCCTTGCTTACTTCCTCGCCTTCGACGGAACCGCCTGCCTGCCGTATTTTCTCGCCTGCTTTCTTTGTGTATTTTTCAACAATAACCTTCAGGGGTCTTGATACCGAGCCTTTGGAAAGAAGCTTTTGATATCCGAGCTCGTTCAGGTCTATTTCATTCTTCGCTGCGATTCTTTCCAAATCACCAAGGTTTATTGCGCTTATTTTCTTTTTGTTCGGCACGGCAAAGCCCTTGTAGCCGTACCGGTCCGGGTCCTTTGACGTGACGTAAGAAAACTTGTGCTTGTGGAATCCCGAGAAGCCGCGCCCGCCACGCGAGCCTCCGCCGCGGTTCTTCTTCTTCGCGCCGAACCCGTGCCAGCGCTTCCCCCGCATCTTCCGGACTTTCTTTTCAAAGCGGACTGTCATAATCATCAACGGAATTGTATTTTCTTCGTGAGCTCTGAGAAGCTCTGTCCTTTCCTTGAAGACCAAAGGTCTTCGAGGTCTCGGATACCTTTGGTATCCGAAGATGATGAAACTTTTTGGAAAAGTTTCACATCATCCTCTCGATCAATTTTTCTATCTCTTTTCCGCGGTAGCCGAGGTCGCCCTTGGGCCACCTGTGCTTCACCGACCTGAAGCCCTTTGCCGGCGGCTTGAGATGTGGCTTTTCCTTGAGCCTTTTTGCCATCTCATCGCCTACTTCGCCCCACGCAACGAAGTTGTCTATTTTCTTGATCATGCCCTTTATCGACTCGGTTTCCGGCAGCACCGCAGCGCTGTGCTTCCTTTTCAGTCCGAGCATTTTCATCGTGTCCTCTAAGTCGCTGCGGACGCCCACCGTCCCTCTTATGCGGACAACTGCGTATGTCATATTTTTCACTTTATCGTGGCGGAAGCAAAAGTTCATTTTCCTTTGTCATTAAACTGCAGGCATTTTCTCCCGTTTTCATATCATTTCATTCAGCTTCTGACGCTTCTTTAGTTCCAGCTTCGGCTGCTTCTTTCGTTCCGTTTTTGCCTGTTTCTGATTCATTTTCTTCTTCCTGCTCCTTTTCCCCGGCGGCATGAACCTTCATTGCGTTCAGCTTCTTGAAGGCGCTGAGTATCGCAAGCACGTAATTTATGCGCGCCCTTGTGTTGCCGTAGGATTTGGACCATATGTCGCGTATGCCCGCGAGCTGCAGTACTTTTTTTCCTTCGTCGGCAGCAGCAAGCCCGAGGCCGCGCGGGGCGGGTTTAAGAACAACTGTGACCGAGCCGGACTTGCCTCTGGCTTCCGCAGGTATTGAGTGGCTGGTGCCGCATGCGCATTCCCACGAGCCGCATCCCCTTTTTACCGGAATCACGTTCAGCTTCGCTTCGTGCGTCGCTTTCTCTATGGCGTCCCTGTGCTCAAGAGCCTGCGCTTTTCCGACGCCGATATATCCGTCGCCGTTGCCTATGACGACCATGGCGCTTATCCTGAATCTGCGGCCGGACCTGTGCATCCTTGCCGTCCTGCGCGTGGGCGTCCTCTTTATGCCGCCGCCTTTTCCGGGAGATCCCCCGATGAGTATGACTTCGCTCTGCATGTTCGGAAGCAGCCTGTCAACTATCTCCGACTCCTTGATTTTCTTTCCGCTGGAGAATATCATGTCTATTGACGCGACGCTTCCTTCCATGACTCTTTTGCCCAGTTCCGTCTTTGGTTTCCAGTTTTCCATTGCCATTTTTATCATCCATTACGGGAAGCAAAAGTTCAGATTTTTATAAGTTAAACCTAAGCTTCCATTCTTTCCTTAGCAATTCTTTTTTATCACAGTCTACTTCTTCAATATTATTCTTATCCTTGACCTTATTGCATTCTTTATTTCCTTCCTCTTTTCGTTCCTTTTTCTGAGGAAAACCCTGACGCCGCTTTTCACGTATCCCAGGACTGCAAACCTGCGTGCCATTATAATTCCCCGATCCTTTTCTTTACTTCTTCAAAATGCTGCGTGATGTTTTCCGGCTGCAGGCCGCTCTTCAGGCAGGCGGAAAACTGCTTCCTGTATTTCTCCTGATCGGTGGATTTCAGGTGCTGCGCGTAGTCGGCAATATGCTTGCCTTTAAGCCGCTCCCCGGGTATTTCCGCATCCACGGGGATGTCGATGCCAGCGTCCCTTACGCCAAGGGCTGCGGCAAAAAGCGACTGGGATTTCTTTGACTGCAGTCCCAGGTCAGCAATCCCGCTGTCAAAGCCTTCCTTCGCCGCGGTTTTCCCGAAAAGCATTCCCGTGAGATAAGCTGCCGGCATGGACCCGGTGTGCCCTTTCCAACCGTGCTCTCTCAGGTGTTTTGAAGTGATTTCAACAAATGTCTGGTCGCCTTTTTCCGCGTACTTGACAAGCTGTATTGAAAAGCCGTTGCTGGACCTTCTGACGACTATCCTGTTCTTCCTCCCGAGCAGCATCAGAAGCCGCTTGCGGTAGTTCGTTTTCTGTTCCGCCCTTCTCCGGAATTTCATCTGGAACATTTTATAACCCCTCTGTCAAAATGGAATGGATTGTCAAGTTAAACGCTTGATCTCTCCACCTTCCTTTTCCCCGTTTTTGTTTTTACTTCCCACTTTATTTTTTTCAACCGATTCTTACTTTCCTTTCTGATAAATTTCCACTCACTCCTTTCTTTCCTTTTCTTCCTTCAGCAGGTTGTTCCTTTCCATGTAATTCGTCAGGTGAGCCCTGCTGCGGAAAAACCCGCTCTTGCTTTTGAGATACAGCAGGCGGTACGTCCTTTTTTCAAGCCTCTGCGCTGCACGCATTTCCCTGAGCACGGACCTCAGCGTGCGTATCCGCTTTATCCAGAATTTTTTCTGGTTTGACACCGCCCCCTTTCTTGAGCCGTGCCCTTTCCTCCTTCCCTTTTTCTTCTGGAGGGCGATTTTCTTCTTCCTTGAAGCGCTGACGCCCTGTTCCTGCTCCTTCCTTATCACGCCTTCCTTGACAAGCCTCCGTATGTCAGCGGCAGTTATGGCTTCGTCTATGTCATTGACCCTTTCAGGGTCAAGCCAGACGCGCGATACGCCGCACTTCATCACGCGCGCCGCGATTTTTTTCTGCGTCTCCAGCGACATTATCATTCACCAGCATTCCATTGACGATTCAAATTTCATAACGTTCCTTTTGATGAAACTTTTTTGAAAAGTTTCAGTTCCAGAACTTCGCCTCGTCGTCCTTGGGCTCGGCAAGCCTTGAGATTGCAAAATCATTGAAAGCTATTTCGCATCTTTTGCAGTGGTATGTCTCCTTTGAAAGCTTTTTTCCGCCGTCCCCGCAAATGGGGCATTTTCCAGGCCCGAATGCAATGAACATGTTTGTCAGCTCTTTGTCAAGTCGGAATGCTTTCTTTCGTTCTGTTTATCCCTATTGGTCTCTTCTTTGCTCTCCGTTTTTGCTTCTTCCTCTTTCTTTTCCGCTTTTGCTTTTTCCTTATTTGTAAATTTTTTCTCTTTTTTCTTCAAAATTTCTTCATGCCTTCTCTTCGCGGCATCAGCGCTTTTCATGTTCAGCAGCCTTATGTTCCGCTGCTGCGCGATTACGGCTATCTCCGCGGCTTTCCTTTTTCCGAGGGATGACGAGATTATTACCGCCCCGTCCTTCACCGAATTCATGTCCCCAACGGATTTCACAACTGTCGCCTTTATAAATCCTCTTTCAAGCCCGCGGAATTTTCTTGGAGACCTGCGGCCGATGCTGGGCATTTTCCCCGCGCCTTTCTTTGATTTTCTCAGCTTGCTCTGCTTGCCTCTGGGTTTCTGCCATCTCGTCCCCAGCTTCTTGTAGCGGAAATAATCCTGCGGCTTGAAGTCTTTGCTCATTCGGAAACACCTCGCGATGCCAGGTACACGCCGTCCTGGAAAATCCTGCGGTCCCGTTTGCTTATTTTGCACGCGTGCTCAATATTGGCCGCTGTCTGGCCGAGCTCTTCTTTGTCGGTTCCGTTGATCACGATCTCGTCCTTGTCCAGCTTCACTTCCGCTTTGCCTACGATTTTCGCCGTGCGCGCGCCCTTCTCGCCCAAAAAGTTGCGGATCTGGACTTCGCCGTCTTTCACCGTGATGTTGATGGGAAAGTGCGTGTAAAATATCTTCATCCTGTATGCGTAACCCGAAGAGACGCCGAGGAACATGTTCTTTAAGTGCGCCTCTATGGTGCCGACCATGGCGCGGTGCTTCTTGGTGTCCTTGCTGCTTCTGACGGCAATCTCCCGGCCCTGTTTCTCTATCACGAGCGTTCGCACGAAGCGCGGGTCGCTGAAGCTCCTTTCAAGGGAGCCCTTGCTTCCTTTCACTACAACCTTCTTTCCTTCAACGCTCACGTCAACGTGCTCCGGAACTTCTATTTTCTTTTCAATCATGAAAATCCCTCAATAGATATAACCGACGATGCGGCCTCCAAGCCCTTTTTTCTGGGCTTCTTTCTGGCTCATCACTCCCCTGGGGGTTGAAACGATGAGCATGCCGAAATCCTTTGCCGGCAAAAAGCGGGTTTCCCATTTTTCGTATTCGTTCTTCTTCACGGCAAACCTCGGGCGCACGGCGCGCGACTTGTTTATTTTTCCGGCGAGGCTCACGCTGAACGTGCCTGATTTTCCGTCGTCTATGAATTCAAAGCCGCCTATGTAGCCCGCTTTTTGCATGACCAGGAGCACGTTCTTCACTGTGTCCGACGCAGGGACTACGCAGCTCTTCTTCCCGCTTTTCTCGGCGTTGTCCACCGAATACAGCACATCAACCAGAATGTCGTGTCTCATTTCTCATCACTCATATAATTTAATTGAAAAGCATCTCATCCATCTGCTTGCAATCATGCATGTCTAATATTTTAGAAACACCGACAAGTTCAAGGTTTGGAAGACTAATGTCATTCAATTCTCTTGCATCCGTTACCTCCATGAATTCCGCCAGCATTCTTTCTGAAATTTCCGGGCTAAAGGAATGTGCGGATATCACTTGCTTCGGTTGTGGTTTCCTGACAAACTTACCTAGCATGTAAAGAGCAATTTTTTCTTCTGTGAAATAAGTAAAAGAAAGTATCGAAAAAGGTTTACCGCCGCCATCTACTATCCTTGCTCGTGGTTCAATCTGAATTCTACTGATGTAGTTGCCTATTTTCGAAGGGTCTGATATGACAACAGATTTGCCTTTTACGTAAATCATTTTTTCTTGTAGTAAGTCTTCTTTACTTACCTTTACCGGAAAGCTAAATTCGTATTCCATTGTTTCTCACCTGTATTTCCTGAAGCCTATCTCCGCTGCGACCTCGCGGAAGCACCGGCGGCAGTACATAAGCCCGTATTTCCTTATCACTCCGCGGAACACGCCGCATCTGACGCACTTGTGCGCGCCCTTGCCGATTTTTCTTTTCACTTTCTTGTTCCTCATAATTTCCGCCTTGATTATTCCTCTATTGTTACGCCGAAATTCTCTTTCATGAATTCCACGGCTTCCTCTTTTTTTATAACGTGGTTCTTTCCTATCCTTGACGCGATCTTCCTTTTCTTCACGCGGTATCCGGGCCTTTCCAGGGTGACGCAAACGTCAAATCCCAGCACGCCTATTTTCGGGTCGTAGTCCATCTGTGGAACGTCTATGTACTCCTTGACCCCAAAGGACACGTTGCCTGTCTGGTCAAAACTGCCTTTCATGAGCCTGTTCTCCTTGGCCTCAAGCATCCGGCGCAGGAATTCCTCCCTGCCTTTCCGTATCGTGACCTTGCATCCGATGGGCCTGTTTTTCGCGACGCCGAAAGTGGAGCGCTTGTGCGTCTTTGTTATGACCGCCGTTGTCCCTGTTACCCTTTCAAGTATTGTTTTCGCCGTTTCCGTGCTTGTTTTTGTTCCGCACCCTATGTTCAGCGTCACTTTCTCCAGCCTTATCCTTCTCATCTTGTTCTCCATTTCCAACACCGTCATCGGTTTCGTTCACACAAGCTTTTTTGAAACACAATTTTTTCATTGGAGTTTCAGGTTTGCTAATGATATCAGCGGCTTGTCTTTGCCCACGACAAAGACGTAATCCTTCGGCACGGGAACATCCTTGCCGTCCACGCTCACAACCACGATGTTCGGATGCGAGCTTTTCGTTATTATTATCTTTTTTATCGTAACGAAAGCGCCCGTGTTTTTGCCGTGCGCAATGAGGGCAACGGAGTCTTTCTCGAATCTGACGACGCTCTTTATTTTGTTCTCCATATCCATGGCTATGACATCGCCTGTTTTGTAATCGTCCTTTTCCACGGCAATGTTGCTGCCGTCGTGGAGGTTGAGCTGTATTTTCCTGTTCTTGAGATGAACCTTGTTCTCCACCCTCAGCAGCCTGAAAGCTTCCTTCCTGTCTATGCTCACCAGATGCAGGCCCTTTCTGCCGGCAAGTATCCTGTAAACGTCGTCGCCTATCTCGATTATGTCCATGAATCCCACAGGAAACCCGTGGTCTTTCCTTGCCCTGCCGTTCACCTTCACGACGCCCTTGTTGAGGATAGCTCTGGCTTCCTTCAGCGTTTCCGCGTGCTTCAAAACATCTCTAAGCACCATTCCGAGCGGCATCGAAGTCTTCAGCGAATGCGGCCCGGGCTTCGGCATTATCACGTATTTCTTCGTCTTCGTTTCTATCGGCCAGAAACTCGGCGCTGCGAGGCGTTTCAGTTTGCTCATGGTTTACCACCTTTTGCCAAAGCGGAAGGATGCGTTCCGTTCTTTTTTCTCTCCATTTATTTTTTCTCCTCTTTCGTTTTCTGTTCTTTGCTTTGCTCTGGTTTCATTTCCTCCGTCGTTTTGGTCGTCAAGCCTTTCTGTTTCTTCCTTTCCAGTATTTTCTTCCTTTCGCTGTCATCCAGATTCAGCTTGGTTATCACGACATTGCTCGGGTCTATGGGAGCCTGAACTTCCTGCCCCGAGACCTTTTTTCTTTTTGCGTTTTCCATGTACACCTTCATCTCCTTCATGTCAACGCGCGACACCTTGCCTTTTGATCCTTTGTGGGAACCTGTGATAACAACAACTTCATCGTCTTTCCTGACAGGCAGCGATCTTTTTCCGTATTCCTTGCGCAGCTCCCTGCTCAGGTGCGCCGCCAGCATCCTGTGCCTCAGGTGCAGGGGAGCGTTGTACCTGTACTTTCTCTGCTTCCTGGGCTGCGAACTGCTCACCCACTGCTTTGAAAACATTTTTTTCATTTCAAACACCGTCAAATCACAAAACTATGCTTGATATCTTGCCTATCGGGGAAAACCGCTCGACGGCTTCCTTGGCAACCACTGTGCGCACCTCTGTTCCCTGCGGCTCGAACGTCTTGGGATTCACGAGAATGGCTGCGTTGTCCATGAACTTTACGCGCGTTCCGTCGGCGCGCCTGTATTCCTTTTTCTGCCTCACTATGACGGCGTAAACGACAGTGCCGCGGACCTTCTCTTTTCCTTTCTTGACGCTGCATATGACGACGTCGCCTATTCCGGCCTTCGGCAGCCTTCGCAGCCTCCCCTTGTATCCTTTTACCGATATCAGCTCCAGTTCCTTCGCTCCTGTGTTGTCTGCGCAGTTCAGCCGCGACTTGAGCTGTATCGGCTTCGTCATTTTCGCTGTGAGTCCTTTCATATCAGCATCACACCATATATTTTTGATAGAACTTTTTGTTAAAAAGTTCTTTTTGATAGAACTTTTTGTTAAAAAGTTCTATGCAGTAACTTTTTCCACGACGACGAACCGCTTCGCTTTTGAAAGCGGCCGGCACTCGGCTATGGTAACGGTGTCGCCCTCCTTTGCGGCGATGCACTGCGGGTTATGGGCCGCTATGCGCGTGTTTTTCCTCTGGTACCTTTCGTACTTGGGAACGTATGTGTAGTAATTCCACTCGACGATAGCGGTATTCAGCGCCTTTGAAGAGACGACTTTTCCGCTGAAAACCCGGCCGCGCACCTTCAGGTGGCCGTGCCACGGGCATTTCTCGCTGCCGCATGCTTCCTTCGGCGCTTCGGCAGCTATGCCGATGTTTTTCACTGCAGTTTTCTTTTTTCGTGCCATTTTTCACACCGTAATATTTTTCTTTCCATGCATGCTTTCTTTTCCAAAAAGAAAGGATGCTACCATTTCCTGAATTTCTTTTTTATCCTGTCTTCGGGCCTCGCAACAAGATGGCTGCCCTCGACGTCAACCTTCTGGTTTCCAACATCAATCCTGAAAACGCTCCCGGATTTCACGATCCGCTTTGTTTCATTTTCCTTCTTTAAGACAAGCGTCTTCATCGTTTCGTCAACAATCCTTCCTTTTATGCCCGTGTTTTGCGGGTTTCTTGCCCTGACAACTTCGCATTCAAGCCCGATCAGCTCGTGACGCAGGATGTTCTTCGCATTCCGCATGGGCATCAACTTCAATCTGCATCAACGCTTTAGTTTTCATTGACGGTCGTTTCCTTGAAGAGCAAAGCTCTTCGAGGTCCCGAAAAACTTCGTTTTTCGAGGATGATGAAACTTTTTTGAAAAGTTTCAACGCACTTCTATTATGTCGGCCGGAAACCCCTCTTTTATGAGTATCTCCTTCACGCGCTTCCTGTGGTCGCCCTGCAGCTCTATTTCATCGTTCTTGTATGTCCCGCCGCACGCTAGCTTCGACTTTAATTTTTTCAGCAGCCCCCTGATGTTGATCTTGCTTGAATCTATTCCCTTTACCACCGTCATGTTCTTTCCAAAGCTCTTTTGCACCACGAAAACGCTTATTTTCTGCGCTTCTTTCGCTATCGTTTCGCATATGCAAAGCTCCTTTGGCAGGCCGCATTTCGGGCAAATCACGATTCTTTCGCACCTCTTGGTTTTTGTTTCTTTCCTTCTAGCTGAACTTTCTGCAGGGTCTGCATCCTGGCTATGGTTCTTCGCAGGCCTTTTATTCTGCCGGGATTTTTCACGGTTCCTATCTCGCTCGCTGCTTTCTCCTTGGACAGCTCAAGCTTCAGCTCGCGTTGCTTTTCAGAAAGCTCTTTTTCGTTCATTTCCCGGATTTTTTTCATTTTAAGTATTGCCATGCTCAGCACCACTCCAAACTTTTTAACAAAAAGTTTGATCAAAAATTTTTCTTATTGCCTCGCCGCCTCCGCAACCGGGCTTTCTGCTGCTGCAACTTCCGGTTTTTCTTTCGCTTTTTCCTCCGCAGCTTCCTTGCTCTCGATTATTTTCTTTGCCCTCTGCATTATGTCAGCGTGCCTTATCATTATCTTGACAGTCACGCCTATGTTGCCGAGCCTCGGGTTAGCGACGGCAAAGCCTTTTATGACGTCTTTCAGTGCCGGGTCGCCGGCTTTTTTCAGGTATCCTGCCGTGAAGCGCTCCTTTCTTGACCGCTGGCCTGACATCTTCCCGGAGAATACAATTTCGCAGCCGACAGCGCCCGCTTCCATTATCTTCTCCACGTAGAAATTCCCGAGGCGCTTGTAGTTGACGCCCGTTTCCAGCGCGTTCGCGATATTCTGCGCGACGATGTGGGGGTCGGCGTCGGGGTTGTCAATCTTCTGCACGTCTATCTGCGGGTTTTCAATGCTGAATTTCTGCCTCAGCTGCTCCGTCGTTTCCCTTATGCGCTCGCCGCCGGCGCCTATGACAAGACCTGGCGTCGTCGTGTATATGATTATTCTCGTGACTATCGGCGTGTGCTGGACCTCGATCTTGCCGCACTTCGCCTGCTTGAACTGGCCCCTGATGAACTCTTCCAGCCCGACGTTCTCTTTTGCTTTCTGTATGAATATGCGCTCTTTCATCAACATCACTCAATTCGTCCGCTTTTTTGCTTTCGCTTCGTCCGCCCTTCCTTCTATCTCCCTTTCCTTGTCCTTCATTTCCTTTATTTCCTCGTCAATGCCCTTTCTTTCGGCGGCGGCAAAATCCTTCTTTATTTTCTTCTCGGCTTCACTTTCCTCTGCCGATTTTTCTTCATGAGCAGCCGCAGCGGAGATTTCCTTCTCCTTTTCTTTCATTTTCTGGACTTCTTTTTTCACGGCTTCCGTAACGGCCTTCTTCATTTTTTCCTTTGTTTTTTCTTCATTCACCTTGCCCCTCTCTACCAGAAAAATTTCAAGGTGCGTGGCTTTCAGATGCGAGCCGAAGCCTGATTTCCGGCGGCGCCTTCTCATGGCCGTGCCCTGGTGAGCGGCTGCCTGAACAAAAAGCCTTTCGCTGTCCAGGCCGAGGTTCCCCGCGTTTTTTTCGCACGAATTCAGCAGCTCCAGGATGCCGTCAACAGTCTTGGAGTAATATTTTCCTTTCAGGCTTCTTCGCCCGCTTTTGATGTCGGTAAGGAGCCTTCTGGCCCTTGTAAGCGGCTTGTTCCTTATCGCAGCGCACAGCACGACAGCGGACTTCCTTGATATCCTCATGTTCCTTCCATGCGCTTTCGCGTGCGGCTGCTTCGGCAAAAAAGTGTACGGCATGTTCTACATCACCTGTCAAAGCGGAAGTGAAATGTCCGGCTGCCATAACCTGCACCAGAGTTCTTTTCCGATTCCGACATTCCATTCCACCTTTTTGATTAAACTTTTTTTTAAAAATTTTTTGATTAAACTTTTCTGAAAAGTTTATTTCAGCGGCACGAACTTGCTTGAGCGCGTCGCCCCGAGACCGGGCGCGCTGTGCTGCACGCGCTTTCTCGTCAGCGCGAATTCTCCCAGGTAATGGCCGACCATTTGCTCTGTAATGCTGACAGTAACGAACTCGTTGCCCTTGTGGACGCCGAGCTTCGCCCCCACCATTTCCGGAAGTATCACCATGTCGCGCGCGTGCGTCCTTATCAGCTTGTCCTTCCCGCGGAAGCGCCGGATTTTTTCCAGCAGCATCTTCTGCTTCCTGCTGAGCCCGCGCTTTAGTGAGCGCCTGTGGCGCGCCGGCAGCAGTTTGGCGAATTCTTCGAGCGGCATGTTCTCCAGCTGCTCCAGTTCCAGTCCGTGGTACGTGAATTTTTTGGCCATGTTAAGCACCCAGATCTTTTTCATAAGTCTCCAAGTCTTTTTCAGCAGTTTCAAGCACGCCAGGTAATGAGTCTCCTCTTGTTAGGACGTAAACTCTACCTTCTTTGACATAAAACAATGCCGGTATCCCATCTCTGCTTGCGATAAATGATGACAATCCAGACTCGTCCTGATGGGCCCTTGCAAGCGCATAAAATTCCTCCGTTGAAAATCTTGTAAGGAATGCTCCAAATCTTCTTCTTAGTTCTATCATCGTGCCTTCCTCTTTTTTTTGGCCATGTTAAGCACCAATTTTTTGTTTAGATTTACTGTTCCTGAAACACCCTATTGCATAATTTATTTCATCTTCGCTTGGAATACGCGGATTATAGCCCAGTTTGTCTGTAGCTTCTGCGTCCATAACGACTTGGCCGTCTTCCAGTCGGAAGTTTACCCTCATAACCGCAATTTCTTCTCCTTTTTTGATTTCGTATGCAGTGCAAATGCCCAGTTCAGGTATATGTCCTACTATATCCAAAAATTCCTGTTCTGCCATACCAGTCTGATACCCTTTCAATGGATAAGACATTCCCATCAAGCCTTCCTCTTCTTCTTGCCCATGCGCCTTGGGGAAATTGAGCCTACTTTCTTTCCCGGCGGCATGTGCCTTGAAACGCTCTTGACTTTTCCCGGCCTCGTCTGGCCGCCGAACGGATGGTTGACGGCATTCTTTGCCACTCCCCTTGTCCTCGGCCATAATCTGTTCAGCGTCCGCATTGCGTAAAACTTCGTTCCGGCTTTCATGAACGGCTTCTCAATCCGCCCGGACGAAGCGGCGCTTCCCATGGTTGCCCTGCAGTCTGCAGAAAGCGTCTTCTTTTCCTTTGACGGAAGCAGAATAATGGCTTTATTCTCTTCCCTGGAAATCATCATCGCGAATGTGCCTGAAGACCTGCATATTCTTCCGCCGTCTCCGGGGATCAGCTCAATATTGTAAACCTTGCTTCCTTCCGGTATTTTCTTGAGGGGCAGTATGTTCCCTTCCCTTGCCTCTTCAAAGCTGACGGGCTGCCCGACAAACATTCCCTCGTGCGCTATCTGCAGAAACTTCTGGCCGCTGAAATCTATGACAGCCACGGGCGTCGTCTTTCCCGGCGCGTCAATGATATCTTTAACAACGCCGAACCGCGCTTCTTTCGGCAAATATTGGTAACTGACCTTGCCGATAAAGCGGTGGCCGGGCGACCTGTACCTCGGGCTGCCTTTGCCGCGCCTCTGCTGAATCAGATTTTTGCCCATGATTATTCACTTTCCTTTAATTCAAAATAAATTTCTCTCCCTCTGGACAGAACAACGTACTCATCAACCATCTGTGCGTGTGAGTTGTTACAGCCTCTATATTGGACCATCAGATCATTTCCATGCAGTTGAAGTATCAGTCCCGATACCATTCTCTGAATATCTCTGAACATTTCCGTTTCCTCTGCAGGAACTATCCAGCATCTTTCTACCAAGCTCATTTTCCCGCCTCAGATTATTCCCAGCCTTATCGCTATCTCGCCGGCTTCCCCTTCCTTCGCGAATTTCACGAAAGCCTTTTTTCTTCCTTCCTGGTCTATCGTCGTCGTCACGCCGTTCACCTTCGTATTGAAAACATCCTCGGCCGCTTTTTTTATCTCGTTTTTTGCCGAACCCCTGTCAACTATGAACACCAGCTTGTTCTGCGTTTCAATGAGCTGGACGGCCTTCTCGGTCATGAGGACGAACTTCAGTGTGTCAAGGGAATCCTTCGCTGAAACATCTTTCACGGCCGGAACTTCTTTCGAACCCTCTGCTTTTTCCGTTTTGTTTCCTGCCCCGCCTTTCAAGAACGGGACGTACTTTCTGATTCTGCTTTCTTTCTTGGCCATGCCTGCCTTTTCCGTTTTGCTCTCTGCGCCAGCCTTTGATTCTGCTTTTGTTTTTTCTGCCACGATTGTTCACCGTTCTTTTCCTTTTGATAAAACTTTTTTTGAAAAGTTGTCGAGTGCCGATTTTGTCATCACGACAAGGCGCCCTGCGTTTGCGCCCGGAGCGAGGTGCTCGGCATTTAATTCGTCAGCACTGACGGCGTCGACGCCCGGTATGTTTGCAGCGGCTTTGAGCAGCGCGCATTTTTTCGCGGCAATGAGCAGCGGGCCTTTCTTCCTTTTGTATTTCCTGCCCCGCATCTTCCCCCGTCCTGCCCTCACCTTTTTCTCGGCGCAGCGCTCCAGTTCTTTTTCCAGGCCGAGCGAAGCCAGGATTTTTCTCGCTTCCTTTGCCTTGCTTACGTTCTCGAAGTCATCGACAATAACCAAAGGGACATCGCCGGCATATTCGTGTCCTCTTGCCGCGACAAGATCTTTCATCGCTGCTGCCGACAGCGCGGAATGCAGCGCAAGCAGCTTTTCTTTCTTATTCACATCCTGGGCCCAGTTCTTCTCCGCTTTTGGCGGGTGAGCCCTTCTTCCCTTGACCGCCTGCGGAGAGAAGCGCCCGCGGAACGCCATGTACCCCGCGCCCTTTCCGTGTATGCGCGGCAATCTTGACATCTCCTTGTTCATCATCGCGAACCTGTATTTCCTGCGGCCGTGGTAGTGCGCGCTTGTTCTTTTTCCCGCCAGCGGGTCGGTGCCGTACCTTTGCCTTTTTTTCGACTGCAATGACAGCACGACGCGCTTTATGACGTCCGGGCGGTATGCAGTTGCGAATACCTGCGGCAACTCTATTTCACCGACAGCTTTTCCGGACAAATCGTATAGTTTAGGCATGATTATCACTTCTCGGTCCAAAAGCGTACAAACCTATCACGATGTCTTCATCATGAAGTGGCATGTATACTTTCAGGGAACGTCTGCCGCCTTCGCAAGTATCCTTCACTTCAAAAGGTTCCGGATGTTTCTGTTTCCACGCATTATCCATATAAGCTCTTATTTCCCGAATTACCGCGCCGGCATTCTGCTCATCCAAAGGTATCGTGATTGTTATTTGACCCATTTTCTCGCCCTCGTTATTCTTACTTCCCCTGCTTGCTTTCTGTTGATATGTATTTTATTTCTGCCGGGATGAACCGCTGCTCGCGCACTGCCTTGCGCAGCCTGACAAGCCTTTTGCGCGATCCCGGGACAGAGCCCTCTATTAATATAAACGTCCCGGGGACAACGCCGTAGCCTAAAAGCCCTCCCGTTGCGTTTGCCTTGCCGGCGTCGCCGTCTATCATCAGAACCCTTTTGTTCAGCTCCGTTCTTGTGAAAAGCCCGTACTGGCCTGCGGCGGGCACTCTCCAGTCAACATGCCTCGGGACTGTCGAGCCGATGCTTCCAACGTGGCGGTGCATCTGCTTGTCCTTTCTTGTCTGTATCCTTATGCCAAATCGCTTCACAGGCCCCATGTAGCCGTGGCCTTTTGTCACGGCTGAGACGTCCACGAATTCCCCGCTTTTCATGACATCGGCAGCGCTGAGCTCTTTGCCCAAAAGCGATTCGCAGTATTCCTTTTTCTTCGAAAAATCGCCGCCGACAGCTATCTCAAATATCTCCGGCTTTTTTTTCCGCATGCCGGATTTTCCCGGCTGCGTTGCAACAAGCAGGCGGACGTCATCGCCTTCTTTCAATTCATCTGAAGACGACTGCCTTGATTTCTTTTCTATATTCAGCTCTTTCGGTATCTTGTCGGTGATTTTCTGCGAAGCGGTTATCAGGCCGGAAGAAGATTTTTTATAAAGCCTGTAACCGAGAACAAAAAGAGAAGGAGCGTCGAGGATGGTTGCGGGAACGCTGATGGTCTTTCCGTATGTGGGTGAGCGGTTATTATTGTCAATGAGCTGGACGTGCGTCATTCCAGCCTTGTAGCCGGCGAAGCCCAGCGGCTTTACATCCTTCGCATGCGGCCAGTGGGAAATCCTTGTGTAGATTCTCCTGGCTCTTTTCCTGGGCCAGTACTGCAGCGACCCCCTTCTCGGCCTTCTTCTCGTCGGCATGATTCACCACTTTTGCGCTTGATAGTCTCTCCGCTAATTTCCGAAATGCAAAGTTAACCCGCAAGGATTTCTGACCCCTGCAAGAACCGCTCGGAGAATTCTGATTCCCCGCGAATCGTAAGAGCAAGAATTAGTTAAAGAAAAAAGTATTTAAAGTGGAGAAACTCGGAAGCCAATTCAGATTCGAATGTGCGGAAACGGCGGCAATGCAGGCGTCATGCCCCTCATTAGCATAAGGCTTGGCGTGGGCAGAACGCAATCGTATGAAACTGGAGCAAAGTGAAGCAGCTCGGGCAGTTTCCAATGAATATCATTTCACAGCCTCGTTTTAGTGCAGTATGCCATCAAAACTTCCGAACTGTGCGGTGTAAGCAATGAAATCTGGGATAAGTCTCTTGACATCGTCTTCTCGTCCTTCTGCTACAAGCCAGTATCCATTTTTACCGTCTGGGCGCATGCCGGATTTCACGCAAAATAAAGACGGGTTTGCTTTGGTGTATCTGTTGGCAGCTATTTCCAGATCCACACTATCTCCTTTCCATGAAAAAGGAACTCCGGTAGAAAAACCTTTTCTGTTTTGGGAAATCCGTCTGGGGTCATAAGTCAAACGTATTATTGGAGAATAAGAAGTTCCCACATCTTCTTTGTCTATAAGAACCATTTGGATCCGTTCCTTTATTACCCGTACATGACCTTCAGAAAGGCCTTGTCGCGCACGGCGGAATTTTCCTGGGCAGTGAAGCGCAGCGTGTTGAATTCCTGGAGCATGTTCCTGCTTATCTCGCCCTCGACAGGGATGTCGTTGAGCGTGGCCTTTGCGCCCGCAGGTATTTCAGCCTGTCCGCCGCTTACCCCGCTTAGCGCAGGCAGCGCGAAGCTGAACTCGTTGCTCTGCTCAGTTCTTTCCTTGTATACAACCGTGACGCGGACGTCGTAGAAGTTTGACTCCCAGAAGCGCAGTATTCCCGGCGGTTCAGCCCTGACTTTTATTTCTCCTTCAAAATCCTCGCCCACGGGGATGACGTATGTCCCCCTGTCGGCTTCGCTCCTGAAAACCTCGTCGCTGTCCAGTGAAATCACTAAATCGTTCTTGTTGTTGGTATCCCTTACCTCTAACATAATTTTTTCCACGCGGGATTTCGGGACATTTATTTTCAGCTCGCTGCCGAGAAATAAACCGGCGGAAACCCTTTTCCTTGCCGATATGTTTTTTTCCTCTATGACATTCTTGACGTCGACGTTGAACTCAAACGTTTTTTCCGCGCCGTCGCCGCCGTTGAGCAGTATAGAAACCGTGTCCGGGGAAAGGTCTATGAGGCCTTCCTGGTTCTTCGCGTTCAGCGTTGCTATGAATGTTTCCTTCTTGTCCGAGCGGTAAACGTGCTTCACTGTATGGAAAATCTCGCTCAGCGGAAGAGCCTGCGAAGCGCCGTCGCCGAAATCAAGGCTGCACTGGGTAAGGTGTTTTGACAGATCAGTGCAGTGAGCGGTGAACGTGACTTCCAGAGGCGACGCGCCGCTTTGCGGAGTTGCGGAAAGAACAGTGTGCGGAGCCCTGCCGACATCGGTTTCTGCGGTTACCTGGATAGTTGTGGGCGTCGGGTCTGTCAGGCCGTCGCTGTTCGTCGCCCTCAGCTTTGCCTTGAACTGCTGGTCGTCAAGCCTTGTGTTCACGTAAACATGCCTGACTTCCTGCACCTTCTTCGTGTTGAGCAGGGTTTCTTCATTTCCGTCGCCGAATTCCAGCACGCAAGAAGCAATATCAACAAGCGCGTCGTCGCATTTCGCGACAAAATTGACTTCCAGAGGCGACCTTCCTCTTTTCGGGAAGGCATCTAAATCTGTCTGAGGGCTTTTATCCAGGCCGGGCGTTACCGTTATCAGCCTTGTCGCGGGAGTGCTGTCCGAAGCCCCTTTGTCGTCTCTTGCCTTCAGGACAACGGCGCGGATTACGTTGAACTTCGCGGTATTCACATAAGTGTGCATTACGGACTGCGGCGAAGGAACGTTCTTCAATACAGCCGTTTCCCCGTCGCCGAATTCCAGCTCGCAGCTTGTGACGGAACCATCAGCATCGCTGCATTTCACGATGAAAGTTGTCTGCAGCGGCGATGTCCCCGAAACCGGCAAAGCTGTCAGCTCTGTCTGCGGCTCAATATTGACCGAGGAAACGCCGATAGCAGCTATCGCCGGCGTCTGGTCCTGGGCGCCCATGTCGTCCACGGCGGACAGGGTTGCTATGTAATTTCCTTCTTTCAGGTAAGTATGCTGGACTGTCTGCGGTATCTGTATTTTAGAAAGTATTTGCGTCTTGCCGTCGCCGAAACTGAGGATACAGCTGGCGATCAGCCCGTCAGGGTCCTGGCACAGCGCTGTGAAAACAGCCGTGAGCGGCGCAATGCCGGATATAGGCGTTGAAGCCAGAGTAGTCTCGGGCAGCTTGTTCGGTGCCGGAGCAGGAGGCGTGCCTGTGAAGACTATCGTTCCTGTCGTGGTGAATGTTCCCCGCAGGATCCCTGTAAATGTTCCGCTGCCCGTGAATGTACCGGAACCCGCGCATGTTCCCGTGCCCGTTATGACTACTGAACCGGGCGTTATCGTTGCCGTAAATGTTCCGCTGCCCGAAGTCGTGCATGTGCCGGTAATGCTGAACGTTCCCGTGCCGCTGAACACCACCGTGCCTGTGAATGTTCCCGTTGTTGTCACAGGCGGAAAATCAGCCGGGCTGAATGTCGTGACGCCGATCCTGACGGCAGCGGCTTCGGCAGCTGTGGCCAGAAGAACCAGAATAACGGAAGCCGCGATTATTATTTCAGCCATGTTCTTTGAAGAAAGAAGCCTTGACCTGGCTCTTGATTTTCCTTTTGATCGAACTTTTTGGAAATGTTCATTTGTCATTTTCAAGTAAATACACCCCGACAAGATAATAGACAAGGCGAAAGGATAAAAAGTCAACGCCGTAATGCGCCCGCCATGCGGGCGTGATTACGAGCCGCGAAGTTCGTCAAGGTATTTTCTAAGCTCTCCGGTAAGATGTTCTCTCCAGATTACCTTTACGGTTTCTGGAAGTTCCGGCTCAGTGTGTTCATTAGAAATCACGGCATAATTAAAACGGTCGCCGCAATACGCTGTCTTCAGAATCCGGTCAAGAGAAAGAGGAGCTGACGGATCCCTGTACTGGTCACTCGGTTGATTTGTCCTCGGGAAACTTCTGTCGGAGATATATAGGCTAAATCTCCGCTGTTGGATTTCACCTAGAGCAGCTTCGTAACTGCCGGCTTCCTGGGAAGCATAGTTGCGGTTATTTAGAACAGCCCTGACAATTCTTAACTCGTCACCTTGAAGCCCTACAAGGAGTGCCGACCTTCTTCCAGACGCCGGTGCGTGTATCGCCGGTTTTTGCTCACGCTCCAAGATCATCGACATTGTCATTGGAACGCATTAAACAGAAAACCTATTTAAAATTAGACTGGATTTTATTTCGTGATTGCAGCGTGATTAGTTCTTTTCCGCCAGCGCTTTTTCTTTTTGATCAAACTTTTTCCTAAAAAGTTTGAAAGGGCTGGATGGGACGGACCCGATTTTCATGAACTTTCCCTTTTGATTGGACTTTTTGGAAAAGTTCAATTTGAACGGGCGACCTTCCGATTATCAGTCGGATGCTCTAGTTGCCCCGCCCTTTCCTTGTTTTCTTTCCGTGCATTCTTTTTCTTTCCGTGCATTCTTTTTCTTTCCGTGCATTCTTTTTCTTTCCGTGCACGCTTTCTTTTCTAAAGAAAGGGTGCCCAGGCTAAGCTACCGTCCCGCAAGCTTATCTTTCATTCACGGGATTTTTAAATAAATAGTATTTTCTCCTAGGGATGAGTAGAAGATGAAAACCTCAGAGAAGTTCGAAGGGCTTTAATTTTCCTTCTTACGAAAAGAACTCGCTCTTCACTTTCTCGTAGATGTTCTCCTTGTCAAAGTAAACTATCTTCAGCGGCTCGCCCTTTTCCACGATGAAGGGCGTGTTCGGCTTTATGAAGTCGCCGCCGTGGCCGTCAATAATGAGCGAGCACTCCCCGTTCTTCACGACAACCTCCACTTTTTTGATTGCCGGGACTACAAAGGACTTTATATTGGAATAGAAAGGGTAAAGCGGGATTATGCTTATGACGCCCAGATCGCTGTCGACTATGGGCCCTCCGGCAGAGGCGTTGTAAGCTGTGGATCCCGAAGGCGTCGAGAACATAAGGCCGTCGCCGATGAACGACATCGGGACGCCGTCTATGCGGAACTCGATATTAAGGATTTTCGAGGGCCTTTTCCTTGCGAAGACGATTTCATTCAGCGCGTAAGGATATTCTTTGTGGAAAATCTTGTCTATGAGGCCTAGGCTGCCCTTGGCGCACTTCAGCCTTATCCTCTCGGCTATCTTGTAGTCCTTCTTGAAAATTCGCCTGATGTTTTTCATCAGTTCCTTGTACGTGATGGTGCACAGGAACCCGTGGCCTTCTATCTTCACGGGCAGAACGGGCACGGATTTTTCCAGCTGCTGTGCCGTCCACAGGAGCGTCCCGTCGCCGCCTACGGTTATAATCATGTCGCCGTCGAACTTCTTCACCGACGTGCCCTTCTTGCCCTCGCGCAGCGCCGTCGAGCGGTCAAAGTATATCTCGTCCGTGTACGCCTTCAGCTGGCCTTCAAGCTTTTTTGCCAGCTTTATGCCCAGCTTGTTCTGCTTGGCGATTATCAGGATCTTGGTTTTCTTCTTCGCTTTAGCCATAAATTATGAATGAAAACGAATGGATTTAAACCATATCCGGCAATTATTCTCATGCCAGTAATCGTCATTTCAGGGCAGCCCGGATGCGGCTCGTCTACAACAGCGAAGCTGCTTGCAAAGAAACTGCGCCTGAAACACTTCTCAGTGGGCGACTACAACAAAAGTCATGTTAGGAAAGGTAGAGAAACTGAAAAGAGCATAGTAATGTGGAAGACAAGAAAGGGCGCGAGCAAAAAGTTCCATATTGATAGTGACGCCTTGGCAAAGGAATACGCAAAGAAAGGCAATATCGTCATTGACGGAAAATTGCAGATAAAGCTTGCGAAAGGCTTCTATGATTTTTCCGTCTGGCTCAAGGCACCGAAGAAAGTAAGGGCGGAAAGGTACGCAAGGCGGGACAAGATAACGCTGAAGGAAGCTGAAAAGAAACTGAGGGAAAAAGAGAAATTGGAGAGGAAAAACTGGCTGCGCATATACGGTTTTAACTACTTCAGCCAGCAGGAAGAAGCCGACCTGGTTCTTGACACAGCTGACAAAAAGCCTGAAAAGGTTGTGGAGATTATCATCAGAAAGCTAAGGGCTCGTGGTCTAGTGGAATGACGCGGCGTTCGCAACGCCGAGGCCAGGGGTTCGAATCCCCTCGAGTCCATGGAATTTGAATTTCTAAAAATAAGTTATACAATTTTCTCTTCCGCTTTCTTTGCCATTTCTTTTAGAAGTTCATAATCTAGAGTTCCTCCAGACATTACTAACATTTCATAGACATTAAGTTTGCGGAATTCTATGTAATAATGAGTTCCTTTACAATCTTCTATTGGTAAAGATGAAATGTTACATACAATACGGTAAGCAAAACTTTCATCACCAATGCCTGGGTCTGATAGATCGTCTATTTGTATATAGCCATTATCTGATGAAGTTAAATTATATTTTCTTGTAAGCTCAGAAAACTTCTTCCAAGAACCGTAAAATGAATCGTCACTTTTGTTTAGTGTTTTTGTAATATTCTCAAGAGGATAAAATGATATAAGTTGTTGAATTGCTGTTGTGTCTATTAAACTTCCTATCCTGTAATAAGTTACTCTATAACCTTTTTTCCAACCCAATCCTAAGGATTCATTGTTTAATTCAGATTTTACTCTTTCAGTTCTTTCTTTCAAAGTCCAATTTGTTGTTATTATCGGAAAATCTGATAATTGTAGTGCTAGTTCTGAAGACTCTTTGGTCGTAATTTTTTGTGCAGATTCTTGTCGTTGCTGATTGGAAGTACATCCAGAAATAAAAATTATTGCTAAAATACAAAATATCAGTATTTTTTTCATTCTAATCTATAATTTTATGAATTTGTATTTAAATAAGGGATTAAGAATGAGAAACATAAATATTTGATTTGCTGGGCTGGTAGATCAACGGAAGATCGCTTGCATGGCAAGAGGAGAAACTGTAATATCCTGAAAAGGAAATGAGGGTAGAGGGAGAGAAACGTCAGTTTCTTCTCCCCTTGTGCAAGAGGCTTCGGGTTCAAATCCCGACCAGTCCACTATGAAATCCTACGACAAATTGCAAAAACATCTCGTTATAGAGACCGAAAATGTACATAAGAAAGGTGTAAGGCACACTGGACTTTCCGGATATGTCTGCGAAAAGTTACTAATGGAAGATCTAAGAAAGGAGTTCCGTAATGTCAAGTTTGACAGAGGAATAGTAACGTTTTCGGATAAGGAAGGTCATACTTTAAGAAAAGACATGTTGACCAATCAGATAGATATAATTGGTTATCGAAAACATAAATTCAAAAAATACGACATCGTCGTTGTTCCGAATGATAAGGTTTTGTTATGCATTGAAGTAAAGAAGTGGTCTTATTATTCAGAAAAGAAACTTCGTGAAATCAAAAATAAGCTCGATAAACTCAAGAAGCGAGTTCATAGACCCATATTCTATGTCGCTTTCAGATATCATGGAAGCTATGGCAAAAGGATAGAAAACCTGAAAAGACTAAGAAAATTTCTAAGTCCGCACAAAGTCTACGCCTTCTCAAGCGCTACGCAAAGAAACAAATACCCTGAAGAAGATAAGAACTTTAAAACTTACTATCCTCCAAGAGAAATTGAAAGATTTTTTGCAGATATTAGAGAATTAGTGGCGAGACAATGAAATCTATGTCCATTATCGAAGAATCCCAGAAATACGCTGCATTGCTTGAACACAAACCCGAACTCGGTCCAGCCGCAACCTTCGTCCCGAACAAGGCGGAGCCCGTATACAACTGGCTCTACTACAAGGAAGGGTTTTCAAAGGAGCTTGTCAACTGGCTGCTGGATTATTTCAGCGCACAGCAAACCAGTGAGAATGAAACTCAAAATCAAACAACGCCGAAGGCGTTAGACAGTTCTGAGTTTCAGTTGGTCTTAGACCCGTTCTGCGGCGTCGGCACGACCCTGCTGGCGTGCAAGCAAAAAGGAATAAATTCTATAGGCTACGACGTCCAGCCCGCAGCGGTTTTCGCTTCCATGGTCAAGACGAAAAATTATGATTTGGATGAGTTGAAGGAACAGGCAAGATTGCTGTTAAAGAAAAAGTTCATCCGCCTTGACAAAAAATTCCCGCCTCTTTTTTACAGGGCATTTTCTAAGTATGCTTTAGAAGACATTGCTTTCTTTGACAGCGAGATAAGGGAAATGGGAAACAACAACGACTTTTTCCTGCTGGCGCTCATCAACGCCGCGATCAAGTGCAGCTACGTGTGGAAGGACGGCGCTGTCATAAAAATCAGAAAGGCGCCCAAGCCGCCGCTGCGCGTGATGCTGAGAAAAACAATCTACAGGATGATAAAAGACCTGGAGGCTTCGCCTCAAACGGGCGCGCACTGCGTCGCCGAGATGAAGGATGCAAGGCAGCTTGATCTGGAGCCGGGAATTATCGACGCAGTGATAACCTCGCCGCCCTATCTGAACAACATTGATTACACAAAGGTATACGAAATAGAGAATTATTTCCTTGGTTATCCAAAGCCGCCGCTGCGCTCTTTCATCGGCTTTTCTGACGTTGAGGAGTTCAGCGAGCTTCCTGCGTCTGCTAGGGCGTATTTTACCGACATGAAAAAAGTCCTTTACGAGCTTTACAGAGTAAGCAAATCCAGCGCGAAGCTTGCCGTGGTTGTCGGCAACGGCTACGTTGACGGCGTTATCGTGGATAGCGACCTGCTCCTCGCAAAAATGGCCGAAGGCATGGGCTTTAATGTCGAGAAGATTTTCGTCGTAAACGAGCGCTTTGCCCTGGAAGAGCGCACGAAAAAGAAAGGAGTGCTCAGGGAAAGCATCATTGTGATGGAAAAGATTTAGTAACATTCTTAAAATAGAATGAGGGTACAAGCAGTTTGACAAAAAATATAAAGTAAAATGGTTTGTCAAGCTGCTTGAGGGAGAAAAGCTTTTCTCCTCTTATGGAAAAGATTTAAGGTTGAAATAGTTAGTAAGGTCGAAAGGGAGCAGAGCGGACTTCCAATAAATTGCTCTAGCCGTTCTTTCCGCCTTGATAGAGTGATTCAATGGTTAAAAACCGATTAGTCTTCCTTGGCACCGCCGGCGGGCGCCACATGGTCTTCTCGCAGGAAAGGAAAAGCGGCGGATTGTTATTGGAACTGGACGGAAAAAGGATTGCTGTCGATCCGGGACCGGGAGCCTTGGTTCATATGCAGCGGCTGAAACTGCATCCGGAAAAAACAGACGCCGTCATGCTTTCGCACATCCACATAGACCATTCTTCTGACGTAAACATACTGCTGGACGGCATCGAGAAACCGGTGCTCGTTGCCGAGGAGCACTGCGTCCGCAAGAAGAGCGACTACTACGAACATCCCCGCGTTTCGAAATATCACCAGGATAAATCAAAGGTGTTCGCTGTCAGTGCTGACCAGTCCGTTGATCTTGACGGGTTGAAGATAGAAACCGCAAAAACGAACCACACGTGTCCGTGCGTCGGCTTTGTGATTTCCGGAACAAAGAAAATCGGCTATGCTTCCGACGGCATTTATTTCAAGGGCCAGGAAAAGTATTTTGAGGGGTGCGACCTGCTGATACTGAATGTTCATATACCAAAAGGCTTTGAGACAGCGGACAAGTACATGAGCGTTGACGACGCTATCCTGTTTTTGCGCGCGATGAAAAGGAAGCCGCAGCTCACGGTGGTTACGCATATATCGTCCCTGATGCTGCGCGCAAACCTGTGGCGCCAGATAAAGATTATCAGCGAGAGCACAGGCTGCAATGTCATCTTCGCCGAGGACTTCATGGAACTGGACCTGGGCAATCTGAGCGCGGCGCCGAGGATTCTAAAGTGAATGGAACCGAAACCTCTGATTCTTCCTTAGAAATTAAAGCTTTCTTTTCCACCTTATTATTTTAATCGCTACGCACAAGTTGATACCATGCTTAAAGAAAAGAACTGGAGCAAGGAGCTGGAACTGGACATTGTCAAGAAGTGGAAGGAAGACGGTGATTACGCCTTCGCTGACAATGGAAAGCAGTTGTACAGCATAGACACTCCGCCGCCTTACGTCAACACGCCTGTGCATATCGGTCATGCGACGACGTACACGCTGATGGACATGTTCGCGCGGTTCCGCAGGATGACCGGCTTCAACGTTCTGTTCCCTCTCGGCCTTGACAGGAACGGGCTGCCCATAGAACTGGCGGCGGAGAAGCGCTTTGGTGTGACGCTTACTGACGTCAGGCGTGAAGAATTTCTCAAGATGTGCAGGCAGGTCCTGGAGGAATCAAGCGAGGCAAGCATAGATTCCTTCCTGCGGCTTGGCATTTCATTCAACAGCTGGTCCGTAGGGCCGAAGGCCGGCGACGCCTACTACACGGATTCGCCGGAATACCGCGCCCTGACGCAGTCAACATTCATTGATTTGTGGCACAAGGGGCTCATCTACGAGGACAAGCGCCTGAACAACTACTGCCCCGGATGCAAAACGACATTAGCTGACGACGAGGTTGACCACAAGGAAGTTCCTACATCGCTGAATCACATCGTGCTGAAAATCAAGGAAACAGGCAAAGAAATTGTTATTGCAACAACGCGCCCCGAGCTTTTGTGTACGGCTGCTATTGTCATTTTCAACCCTGAAGACAGCAGGCACCAGCACCTAAGCAACAAAACGGCAGTCATACCTTTCTACAATATTGAGGTTCCTGTGAAATCCCATCCATTCGCCGACCCTGCTTTTGGAACAGGGCTTGTATTCATGTCGCGCTCCGCGGGAGACCAGGACGCAATACGCTTTCTGCGAGAAGAGGGCATTGAGCCGCTCTCTGCCATCAATACAGAAGGCAGGATGGACGGCGTGTCAGGATTCCTAAAGGGCATGAAGTCTGACGAAGCGAGGAAGGAAATGATAAGACGCCTTAAGGAAGAAGGCTTGCTGGTGAAGCAGGAGCAGATAATGCACAATGTTCCCATTTGCGAGCGCAGCAAGCATGTTATTGAGTACATCACGATGCCTGAGTTTTACCTGAAGCAGACCGAGTACAAGGATGAAATCCGTAGGATTGCCTACGAGATAAATTTCTTCTCGCCCAAATCCCGCCAAATCTTGCTGGACTGGATTGACTCCGTAAGCATTGACTGGGCAATATCGCGGCGCAGGTATTACGCGACGGAAATCCCGCTGTGGTATTGCAAAAAATGTAATGAGACAATTGTCCCGCCGAAAGGAAAATACTACCAGCCCTGGCGCGAGCCGCCGCCGGACAGCATGACGCCCGAAGGGCGTCGAGTTCCTTTCAAGTGTCCTTCGTGCGGCTCTGCTGAATTCCGTGGCGAGGAGCGGGTTCTGGACACATGGTTTGATTCCTCGATATCGCCTTTATACGTCCTGCACTATCCGGAAGAATTTTTCCACAAGCATCCCGTTTGCACGCTGAGGCCGCAGGGGAAGGAAATAATACGCAACTGGCTTTACTATACATTGCTCAGGTGCTTCCACGCAACGGGCCGAAGCATCTTCAGGGACGTCTGGATTCATTATCACGTCGTTGACGAATCAGGAAAGAAGATGAGCAAGTCCGTGGGAAATATCATAGACCCCCACGAAATCCTTGAAAGATACAGCGCCGAGCCCTTCAGGTTCTGGGCAGCCATTGAAGGCAACATAACGTCTGATGACTTCAGGTGCTCTTTCGAGCGCATAGAAGGCGCAGGCAAGACAATAACGAAATTATGGAACGTCGCGCGCTTTGTTTCGTTGTTTGAGCGCCCCGCTGAAAAGCCGGAACTCGCTGAAACGGACAGGTGGATAATGCAGGAAATGAACGAGCTTATAGGTTTTTCACGGAGCTCTTACGAAAACTATGATTTCCACAATCCGGCAGCAAGAATAAAGCATTTCATCTGGGAAACTTTCGCTTCGCATTACATAGAGCTGGTAAAGAGCCGCGCGTACAACAGCGCCGGCGTCTTCACGAAAGAGCAGCAACAATCAGCATTGTACACGCTGCATTACTGCCTCGACACCCTGCTGAAGCTCCTCGCGCCTGTGATTCCGATGATAACGTACAGGATATACATGGACCTTCGCGGAAAAAATATACACAAGGAGAATTTCCCTGAAACTGATGAGGAATACAAAATTCCTTTCAGCACAGCGGAACTGGAGCAATTAAACAGCGCTATATGGAAAGCAAAAAAAGATGCTTCGCTGTCGCTGAAGGCGCCCGTGAAGCTGCTGGCATTAGACGAAAAATTCCGCGTCATCGAGCATGACCTGAAAGCCGCGCACAGCGTGCAGAAGATAGAATACGGCAAGTTCGCTGTCGAGCTTTGACTTCTTTGAAGGTATTTATTATGACCTTTATAATTAATCAAATAATCAGATTGGGAGGGAAAGTTAGAGTTCTGGTTTCTTGAAACGACCTTTCTCTTCAACCTTGATGGTGATTATCATGTCAGCCGCAGAAGAAGAAAAGATGGCGAAGATGAAGCTGAAGCTGAAAAAGCTGGTGAGAGAGCTCGCGAGAATAAGGGGCAGGCACACCGAGCTTGTCAGCGTTTACGTTCCTGCCGGCTACAACATCAACGAGATCATGAGCCAGCTTCGCAGCGAGCAGTCCACGGCAGAAAACATCAAGTCCAAGCCCGTCCGGAAGAACGTGACAACTGCTTTGGAAAAAATCATGCGCCACCTGCAGCTGTACAAATCCACGCCTGCGAGCGGCCTTGCGCTCTTCTGCGGCAACGTCTCGGACCAGGAAGGCAAGGAAAACATGGAGATGTGGGCGATAGAGCCGCCGGAGCCCGTGAAGGTGAAGATGTACTGGTGCGACCAGAAATTTGTTACCGAACCTTTGGAGGACATGATTGCCGAGAAGGAAATTTATGGTATCATCAATTTAGACAGGAGCGAGGCTGACATAGCATTGCTTGTCGGGAAGAAAATTGAGCCCTTGGTGCATTTTGAATCCATCGTGCCCGGAAAAACGCGCGCTGGGGGGCAATCCTCAGCCAGGTTCAGCAGGGTCCGGGAGGGCCTGCTCAACGACTGGCTGAAGCAGGTCGCCGAAGCCGCAAACAAGATATTCATGGAGAAGAAAGAAGTCATCGGCGTTATCGTTTCGGGTCCGGGGCCCGTGAAGGACATGTTCCTGAAGGAGGATTATCTTTTCGCTGACGTCAAGAACAGGGTCATCGGCACCGTGGACACTTCCTACACAGGCGAGTTCGGCGTCGATGAAACGATACAGCGGGGAGCGGAAATATTCAAGGAAGCTGCGGTGATGAAGGAAAAGAAAATCCTGGAGCGTTTTTTCACGGAACTCCAGAAGCCTTACGGTCTGGCGGTTTACGGCTTTGAGCAGGTGAGGGGTGCAATAGAAGCAGGCGCAGTTGACTACGTCATCCTGAGCGAATCTCTGGAAGCAAGGGTTTTTGATTTCACGGACGAAACCGGCGCGCAGAAAACGCTGGTTTATGTTATAGGCAAGGAAGTCCCGCCCGGCTTTTCCATGGGCAGTTCCAAGGATATAGTGGAATACTTCGAGGACAAGGCAATCAGCTACGGCTCGCGCGTTGAACTGGTGTCCAGGGATACAAGGGAAGGCGAGCAGTTCCTGCAGCTGGGCGGAATAGGCGCTATTTTAAGGTACAGGGTGTCGTGATGAAAGAAAAGGTTGACTGGTCTTATTTCCTGAAATACGCTGATATTGTGACGCCTTCCAGAAACGAACAGCTTGACACAATTGTTTCTCTTATACCTGCCAAAACCGGCGAGAAATTCACTGTTGTTGACCTGGGCTGCGGCGGCGGGCTTTTGTCAGAAAAAATACTGAAAAAATTCCCGAAATCCAAAGTCATTGCTGCGGACGTATCCGGCCTTATGCTGAAGAATGCAAGGAAAAACTTGGCTCCGTTCGGAAAAAGGGCGGAAACAAGGAAGCTCGATTTGCACGACAAAAATCTGCTTTATCACTTGCCCAAAGCAAGGTGCTTCGTTTCTTCTCTTGCTATACATCATCTTGATGCCGGAGAAAAGAAGCGGCTGTTTAAAGAGCTTTTCAAAAAACTGGACGGCAAAGGCGCAGTCCTGATAATAGATTTGGTTGAGCCGCCTTCTGGCTTGGTAAGGAAATATTTCGGCGAATCGTGGGATGAGATAGCAAAAAAACAGCTGAAAGAATCCGGAACGCGCATCTCTTTCAGGAAACTGAAATCCATCGAATGGAACCATTACTTTTATCCTGATGATTACGACAAGCCCTCGCGGCTCTTCGACCAACTGAGATGGCTTGAGGAAGCAGGCTTCAGGGAAGTTGACTGTTTCTGGATGAGGGCGGGGCATGCAGTGTTTGGCGGGTTTAAACAGTAAGTTTCGTGATATCATGCCAGAAGAAACGTTCCTGTCGCGTCACGCAAAGAAAAAAGGAAAGGGGCGCGAATGGGAGAAGGAGAAGTACAGGTAATAAGAATTATTGATAAAACCTAAGCCACTTCGAATTTCGCTTCTATAGGCACTCTGAAGCCCTTTTCGATTTCAGATCTTTTTTGGAAATTGAGTATTGTAAAGCCTATTATTTTGCCTCTCTTATCTTTCCTCACTACTATATCCTTGCCTATTTCCTCAGAAACCGCTTTTTTCGGCTTGCCTATAGAAATGTCCAAGACATCTCCATCTTCATCATAAAAAAACGTCATTTTTTCCATATTATTTCGCCTTTAACGAATTTATTTTCGGTAGATTCTCATAAATTCTTCTCTTGAAATCCCGCAATCGTCAAGGATAGACTTCAGCGTTCCAATGTCCAATTCTCTGTGAAGCGGAATAGTAACGAAAGCTTTGTCATTTGTTATTGTTATATGGTCGCCACGCTGCCTTATGGGGCGGAAACCAAAACGTTTGTAGAGGATTTTCAGCAGTTCTTTTCCAGAAATAATTGGAAGCTTCATAGAATCAGGCTTGGATTATTTTGCCCCTTTCAATGTGCACTTTTCCGTGCTCTATCATGTATTCAACCATGGATTCCAGGTGCAAGTCAATAGCTTCCTTTAAATTTTCCTTTGCCTCTTCCAAAGTCTTTCCTTGGGTTGTAACGCCTAACTCAGGGCATCTTGCTATGAAATATTTCCTTCCTTTCTTTATATTTACTGAAAGTTGCATACTAATTATTTCTCAAACGAATATTAAAACCTTTTTTATATCTCCAGCCCGAACACCTTCGCCGCGTTCGCTTCTGTCGCCTGCAAAATATGCTCCGGCTTCATCTCCTTGATTTCCGCAATAATTTTCGCGCTCTCGATTATATTCCACGGATAATTCTTGCCCTCGCGCTCAAACGGATGCAGCCACGGCGAATCCGTTTCCAGAAGCAGTTTATCCAGCGGCGTTTTCGCCGCAAGCCGCTTGTGCTTGCTGCTGCGTCCGATTATTGTCGATATGGAAATGTAGTAGCCCTGCTCTACAGCATGTAGCAACTCCTCGTCGCTGCCGGAGAATGAATGCATGGCAACGCCGCGCGCGTTGTTGTCCGTGAGCAGCTTCAGGGCATCGCTGAACGCCGTTTTCTTTTCCTCGCTGTTGCGCGCATGTATCTGCAGAGGCTTTTTTAACTGGTTGGATAGTTCAATGAACTGCACGAAAGCTTCCTCGGCGCGCTTCCGCTTTTCCTGCTCCTTCACCCAGAAATAATCAATGCCCACTTCGCCGATGCTCACCAGATGCTTCTTGTTGTCCTTGATGAACTGGAGCACCTCATCCATTTCCTTTTCAGAAGCTGACGCAGCTCCTTCGGGATGTAGTCCTGCTGAGGAGAAAACGAATTTCGGGTATTTTTTGCTAAGGTCAAGGGATTGCACAGCTTCCTTGATGTCCGTTGCTATGTTTATGAGTGCTTTCAGCTTGTGCATTGACTCCTTGATGACTTCATCAGGATTGCCCATCAGGATAACATGGCAATGGATGTCGATGCCGTGATTCATGCAAGAACATTAATGCCTTCCGTTTTAATTCTTATTCATACCCGTGCTTGCCTTTGAGCGGCACGAAGGCGTAATAGCCAAGAAAAGTTTTCTTAATTTCTTTGTTCTTTTCAACCAAGAACATCTCGTCGCCGACGGGTATGACGAGCTTGCCGCCCTTTTTTAATTGGTCTATTAATGGTTCGGGTATGTTCGGTGCCGCCGCTGTAACAATGATGCGGTCGTAGGGTTTTTCTTTTTCGTAGCCTTGTGAGCCGTCGTGAAGAATGACGAAAACGTTTTTGTAGCCGCAGCGTTTCAGGTTCTCTTCGGCGAATTTGGCCAATCCAGGGATAAATTCCGTCGTGATGATTTTTCCTTTGTTGCCGGCAATCTCGGCGAGGATGGCTGCCTGGTATCCGCTGCCTGAGCCTACTTCCAGTATTTTCTGTCCCTTTTCGGGCTGCAGCGCCTCGGTCATTGCAGCAACAGTCAGCGGCTGCGATATTGTCTGCCCCGCTGCTATCGGCAAAGGCTCGTTGGCGTAGGCATGGTCACGGAATTGCGGAAGAACGAACTCCTCGCGGGGAACTTTTCTGAAGGCGGCTATTATTTCTTCTGTCCTGAGAAAGCCCGTTTCGATTATTTCCCTGACCAGCTTCTCCCTTTTTTCTTTGAAAGACATTATTATATAGTGTCAGAAAGAGCATTTAGGTTTGCCAGATTGCTATTGTGAGATCCGCGCTCTTGACTTTTGCGCATATACAGGGATTTCGACGCACGCCTTCAGCCTTCTCCTGCCGAAATCGAGCGCGTCTCTTTTGCTCTCGAAATAGACGTCCAGCCTCCTGCCCTTTATGGCGCCTCCTCGGTCCTCTGTATTCAGAACCGGCGGAACGCCTGCTCTCTGAAGCGCCTTTTTCGCGATAGGCGGTAATGCCGTGGATTCATGGCTAGAAGGATCGAAAGCTTCTATTCTTATCATTGACCCGAACGGGATTGAAGGGTCCGCCGCCGCCATCCCGAGTTTCACGGGCTTTCCTCTGTTGGCCGCCAATCCTTTGCAGTTCATCCCAAAGTCGCAGGCAGTGTAGGCCGTTACCTCGTATTCCGAGCATATTCCAGCTGATGCCCTGTAAGGCATTTTCTGCGGCCTGAAGTACGGGACTTTGGTGCCTCTTCCGTTTTCTTTAAAGGATTCTACGCCGCCTTTGTATTGATGCCATTGAAAGAACGGTACAGGGACGTTCAGGTAATTTTCACCCGCAGCTGTGCTGGATTTTTCTGGAAGCGATGAATATTTCTTCTGCACGTCAACAATGGAAGGCTTCGCAACCAGAAGCGCAGCCGCCGCCAGCAAAGCCGCAAAAAATCTCCTGCTTCTGTACTGCATAAAATCACGTTTAACAGTCAAGAAATTAAGATGACTATTAATCAGGAACATAGCGTCCCGCTAGAATATCCGGCATTCTTTTCCATATTTTTTCTTCTGCCTGCGCAGCATCATTGAGCATCCTGATTGTGTCTTCGTTTCTCACGGGTCTGTAAAATGTAAAAATCCAGAATCCGTGACGCCGGTAGTATTCTCCATCCGGGTCTACGTAATACCGCCCGAGCTCTCTCCTTCGGGGGGAAACCATCCGGAAGGAATATTGAGGATTTTTCAGGGACATTATGACAGTTGACGGGATAATGATATGAAATCATAACTTCATACGTATGAATACAATATTGCAAAAGTATTAAAATATACTGTATGCTAATTATTACAATGAAATCAAGGATTATCGGAAAGGAGTTTTGTGACCTTACCAGATTTCTCCAGCTTAGCCCGGCGAAGATCAACATCTACAGGCTGCTTTTCATGAAGCCGATGACGATAACCAGCCTGGAAAGGAATACAAAGCTTTCCGAGCGCATGGTAAGGGGGCATATCAGGGACATGCTGCGCAAAGGCTTTGTCGAAAGGAATCCTGTCATAGAGAATAACCGTCTAGCCTACGTTTACCGCGCTGTGTCGCCGCTCCGCGCGCTTGACATGATAGAGGACATTGCGAAGAACGCCGAGAAGCTGAGAAAGGAATACAGGCACCAGATTTTGAAAGGAACAAATGAGAGCATAAATAAAAGCCGCTGGGCAATGAAGAAATTATAATCCAAAGACACCTGACTCATGCTATCTTTTAGCCTGGGCTGGGTTGAAATCAAATTTCACGCCTTGAATTCTGCCTAAAGTCCTCTGAACTTGGCCTATTTTTCTTTCCGGAAAGACTTTGTCATATGTTACGCCGACAGTCAAGCCTGAATAGATTGTTCCTGAAAACTCAGCAGCCAAACTGCTGAGCAGAGTGTCAAGGTCACCCGTTCTTTGTTCCTGTTTTGGTTCTGGGATTCCGGCATAAATTATCGTAACCCTGTTCACGCCGGCAAAATAGCCTTCCTGGAATTCAATCCCGAATGTCAGGCTTCTTATTGGTGCCATAAGAGAACTTATTTCAAAGAAAAAGCTTTTATTCTTTGTCTTGACTATCCCAGCTTCCTGTCTATGTCGGTCAGAATCTGCGAGACGTCCTCTACGTCGCCGCTTATGTTGGTGACAGCTTCTCCGACCTCGCTCTCGCTTTTTATCGTTGTTTTCGGCTGGGAAACGCAGCCTGACAGGAAGACCACGGAAATAAGCAGGAAAATTATCAAGACGGAAGCTATTGTTCTTTTTAGTTTATTGCTGGAAGTTCTGCTGGTTTTTTCTGACGCTGGCATTTTTTCACCACATTTTTCATCTTTATTTTACTCAAACTTAACTTTCCATTCTATTTTTATTACTCCAAGCCGGCTTACGCCGGCTTTGCTTCCGCCCTTCTGCAGTCAGGGCAGAACGAGCATTCGCCGGGGTCGCATATGTTGTTGCTCAGGCAGCCGGAGCACTGCTCGCCTTGCGGCGGCTGGAATTGCTGTTGCGGTGCCGCCGTTGCTGTTCCGCCCGCTCCGCCTCCGCTTGTCCCGCCCCTGCAGTCAACCTGGCATGCAGTCGGATTGTTCCGCTCGAAGTCGTCGCAGATGCCGTCGCCGCAAAGGTTGTAGCCTTCCTGCGGCTGCTGTTGAATTGATTGCACCTGCTGCACCGGCTGCTGGAATTGTCCTTGTGGCTGCTGGAACTGCTGCGGCTGATTGAATTCGCCGCCTTCAAATTCGCTGAACTCTTCTCTTCTTCCAAAGCCAGAGCCGCCTCCTTTGCCGCTTGCTAGCTGCTCAAGTCCCTGCTTTGCTTCTGCTGGCAGATACTGCCCTAAATATTGCAGGCATTCTTTCGCTTCTGAAGGTCCGCGGCCGCAGTAATCCTTGCATTCCTCGCCGCTGCATTTGCCCGGCACGCCTGGCGCATTTTGCCCGCCTGTTCCATACTTCTTCATCAGTTCAACCATAGGGCCCTCGCAGTAAGGGAATATATCCTTCTCAGGGTTGTTCACGCCGAGTGCGTAATTCTTTATCTTGCACGTCATGTCGTAAGGCGGCTTGACTCCGGGTATTGCTCCCGCAGGCGGACCCTCTCCTTCCGGCAGCACGGCGTACATAATGCAGGCGTCGCCTTCAAGCCCGCGCACTTCAACCTTCGGCCCCTTGCTGCCTTCAGGATAGAATATGAGCTTCTTGCACAGCCGGAATCCCCTGTTGAAGCACTCTCCGTCAGAGCCGCACTCAGTGTCGCTGGTTGCCGCTACGGCCTCGAAGTTGTCGCCTACCTTGACAGCCTGCGACTCCTTTATGCTGTTGACGTCATCACTGGAGCTCAGCATGAGATACAAGGCATCCTTCATCATGACGTCTTTTATATAGCGGATGTCGCCCTTGACTCCGATGAGGTCGTTCTCGCCCGGCGTTCCTTTCTGGACAATGTCCCGCAGCTTTGTTTTTATCTCGTCAACCTTGCCTTTTGCTGCCGAGAACATGTTTGAAACGCGCCTGTACCGGCCTTCGTCTGCTGATTTCGTCGATTCGTAATAATTCGCGATATCCTCTGTTTTCTTTGCCAGCCTGTCCAGTTCTATTCTCAGTTCCTCCATCTTGAATGCCATCGAAAGAAGGTCCGATGATTCGGGTATTTTCTCTATGGACTCTACATCCGCTTCCCTTATGTCGCCCTTTACAACGCATTGCGAGAGCGACACGCATCCGCTGTTGTCCCTTCGCACAATCATTTCGCCGCCCTGCTGCCCGCATTTTTCGTAGGCTTCTTTCGGCAGGTCGCGCGAGCACTGCGACGTCTCGCCGCATTTCATCAGGGGGCATCCGCTTTCATCAAAATCTTTTATGACGGAAAGCCCCTTTTCAAGGCAGCTGCCTTCAATTCTCTGCCTCTGCTCCAGCGGTATTGGCTCGCATCCGCTTTTCGTCGGCTTTGAAGAGCATTTGGAAATCCTGCAGCCGCCCTGGGTAGAAAACACAAGGCCGAGACCCAGCTGCTCGCAGCCTTTTCGCGTCGCCTCTACTTCCCTTTCAGTTTCGCTCCGGCACTTCTTTCCCTGCTCAAGCGGGTTCAGTTCCGGCAGAAGCTGCGGCGAAGATTCGCCGAAAGAGCAGTCAGGAAAGCTGCAGCCGTTGACATCGTTCCTTATTTGGAATCTTCCTCCTTTTGCTTCGCATGTCTGCTTTGCATCATGCGGTATTGAAAATTCAGGGCACGTGCGCCTTATGTCTTCGCACACGACCTTCACGAAGCCTGTTTCCTTCTCAACTTCCTGCCTGCATCCCTGCGGTATTCTGTCTTCTGAAACGCGGCACGGCTCGCAGAACCTGCCGCCCCTTGGGTCTGTCCTGCATGCCGCAAAAGATCCGTCAGGGCATTTTATCCTGTCCGGTTCCGCTCCGACGCAGTCCTGCCGGCAGTTTTGCGAGTTTTCTCCGCCGCTGCATACGCTGTCGCCGCAGCATGTTGCAGGACCCCTACATCCTCTCTCGTCGAACGAGCCGCTGACTGAATAGCCGCGCTCGCACACAGGCGCGGGATGGACAGGACACTCCTGCCTTTGGCAGTCGCTCGGGCACGTTCCTGCATAAGACGGCTGTCCTAAGCAGCCTGGGTCGGCTCCCGGCCCGCATCCTCCCGTCACATCCGCTTCTCCTTCTTCGCATATATTGTTTCCGCAGGCGGCTTTCCCTCTGCAGTCATCAGGGCACGTCACGGAACTTTCTGCTGCTTCGCATACGCCGTTGCCGCACGTGCTTGTCCTGCCCGGGCACCTGTCAACCTTGTTCCATCCGGGCGGCAGGCATGAATTAGAGAATTCCTTGCAGTTGCCTGCTGCATCCGTCGCGGGCGTTATGACGGTAACGCATGCTTCCGTCTTTCCCAAAGGCGTGCATAAATATCCGGTCACGCAGCCCTTGCTGTCGTATTCCGCTCTCGCGTAAGCGCCCGAAGAGCATTGTGGTTGCGCAGGCGGCGTTGGGCATGTTGTTGTCTGGTTTTGGGGAGGTTGCGGAGGAGGCGATGGCGGCGGCGCTGTTGTTTGGTTTTGTTGTGTCGTGGTTGTCTGCTGCTGCTCATGTCCCGTGCATGATGCATCGCAAGGTCTGCAGCCTGAACCGGCGTCGCAAGTCTGCTGGCACTTTGCTTCAAATCCGTCGGGGCATACTTTTTTTGTTTCCCCGCAGGAAGTTGCCTGCTCATTATATTTACATTGCCCTGTGGAAGATTCGCATGTTCCCGGAGAATATGTGATATAGCTGTTGCCCCTGCACGAAGCGGCAGGCGGGCTGTTGCACGAAACGCCGGCGCACGGGTCCGGCGGCGGTGCCTGTTGCTGTCCCGACGTGTCATTTTGCGCGAAAACGACTGAGAGGAACAAAGAAGCAACTAACGCAATTACGAACGCCTTGCGCATTTTAAAACTTGGTTTTGGTTCATATATAAGCGTTTTATGTAGGGTAAAAAAGAATCAAGGCAAAAACGAAACAAAAAAATCCGGAACCGCTTCAATTTCCTGAAAACCGATTTTGACGAATAAGGAGCTTCTGAAAAACTCAAGGGGACGTTGCGCTTTCGCCTTCGACTCACCATCACTTAACAGGCATTAGACAAAATATTTTTATACTCGTTTTATATATTGCACGGTCGTCGGACGCAAAGTATTATCTACAAGGGCTTGAATTTTTAACAAATTAGATGGATGAACCGATTGAAACATTTTATATTTATCTAGGCTACTTTAATTATGGGAATTTTCGACAGATTCAAAAAGTCTATTATTTCAAAAGAAGATGTTATAGAAAATTTTATTTATTTAAAAGAAGATCCGACCCAACAAATACAATATGAAATTAAAAACGGAATTATACATTTTCGAAATCTAAATGTCACCAATGTTCTAGGAGTTGATTTGCGAATTAATAAGACTTGGTATAGACTTTGCAACTGGGAGGGATTTCATATTTATGTCATGGGATTGGTTGGGGGTTGGAATGCAATAGAAGGCATGATACAGCTTAGTGATTCTTTGAAAAAAGGAAATATACCAGATATGATAAAAAATGCTGATGAAAAAACATTAAAAGAAATTAAAAACTATAAACCACCAGAAAATTTTGTTACTATTAAAGATAAAATTGAGAAAATGAGTAAATCGGAAATAAAAAAGATAAAGAAAGTCAAGGAAATTATAGGAAGCGAGAAATTAATTCTTTCGCATACAGTAGATCAACTAAGTTTTATAATTAATCTTATCAAGAAGGACAAAAAAATACAAACAACTAAAAATAAGCCTGTTGCTGAAATAGAAAGTTTTATCTACAAAAAACCTGTATTTTCCATGGATACAGATGAAATGGAACTAAAATTAGTTAGATTTTTCATATTACAAGATAAAATTACCCCAGAACACGCAAAACTAATTCTACCAGTCGTCAAAGATTTTCTTGATGGAATAATGAATCAACCAGGAGTTCTAATACCAAAAGAAACAATTGAATTGGAAATAAAATACTTCAAAAACTATATCAAAATTTTAAAAAAATCAATAAAAGATAATTCAACAATAGAACCTCTGCTCTTGAAATGAAATAGGGAACTTAGGTCCCCCATAACCCTCCTTGTGTGCGACTCGCTTCCACTGCGGGTTCCTATGAAATTTGTGAAGAACCCACAGTATTCCCGCTAGGCGAATAACTACGGAATTTGCCCTCCGTCATACGCCTTAAAATCAATCTAAGTTAATGAAGGTCTCCAGAGGCTAAGCTCTCGCCGGCAGCTCGACCCTGCTGATTTCTTCCATGCTGTCAAGATTGTTCGCCTTCACGAATTTGTCTGATATCGTGTAAAGCGCATTGCCTATGTACAATGACCTTCTCACCTGATGGCGCGGGTAATAATACTCGCCGTCTTTTTCCTTTTCGTCGTGCGTTACCTTTCCTTTCAGCACAAAGCCTTTCTCAAGCGTCACGTCAAATACATAGGCGCCCTGCCACGAATATTCATAAGGCTTCTCTGCCAGAAGCGCGGGGATAACAAGCAGGTTCTTTGCCCTGCTGAACAGGAACGCCTTGTGGTCTCTCAGGGCTTCGGAATCCGTCCCCCTTTCGCCTATTTCGAATTTCGCCAGCTCTTTCGGGTTTGAAACATCGCTTACGTCGAACAGCGATATTTTCAGCCCCTTGAATACAGCCCTCTTCTCATCTTCTGTTGCCCTGCCCACTCCAATGATATGGTTCTCATCGTAAGGGTGCAGGTAATCGGACACGCCGGGAATCTTAAGCTCGCCCAGCGCTCGCGGGTTCGCGGGATCCTTCAGGTCTATCACGAAAAGCGGGTCTGTCCTGACAAAAGTCACAAGATAAGCGCGGTCGCCCATGAAGCGCGCTGAAAATATCCTTTCGCCCGGCGCAAGGTCTTCTACCCTGCCTGCAATTTTCATGTCGCTGTCAAGGACGTAAACATTGTTCAGGGTTGAAGACCGCGGCCTTTGCGGCGGTGGCTGCGAAGGAGGTGAAGACGCTGAAGTCTCAACTGTCACCACCGGTACCGCGGGTTTTTCTATAGCTCCAGATGCCTGCGCAATTCTTGATCCGGCATTCACATCAGCTGCTGCAATTTCGACTGAGGCACCGCCAAAGCCAGGGTTTGTCGTCGTTGCTATCCTGAAATAGCCTTTGTATTCGTCCATCGAGAACTGGTTCAGCGGCTGTCCTGGGACTTCTCCGTTGGTTTTGTATTCTATCTTCCCGCCGCTTATCGCTATTTTATGTACTACACTCTTGTCCATTTCTTTTGCAATTTCCCCCTGTATTTCCGCATATTTTTCCTCCATTCTCTTCATGATACGCGCGGCTTCCTCGGGGTTCAGTGACTCAAGCCACTCGCGCAGCGTTTTTTCGGTTTCGGATATTTTTTGGTAGTAAGGCTTTTCCGAATTTCTTATTTCCCTTATCCTGCCGGCAGTTTCATCAGGCACCCTAGGGATTATCACATCGTCGATAAGCCGCTCAATTGCATAGGAATCTTTCACGTGTTTCTGGTAAACCATGTATATGTTGCTATCAGAAACGTAGAGCGTGCCCGAGCGTCCTAAAAGGAAAACCTTGTTTTCCTCGTTTTTTGAATCGTCTCTAACGTTAAACGAAGCTATGTTCGTGAACTGGTACGACCTGTCGGGGAAGTCAAAATAGTGGATATCGGGAAAGTCTTTTCCGCCAGATGAGAACGGCAGCACTACTTCGTCGCCGTTATAGAATGCCGGCGCTGTTATTATGGCATAAACATAATCGCCTATCATGCGCGAGCTGAAGTAGGTCCCGTTGAAATTAAGGTTTCTTTTAAGGACGGGGCTCGATTTGTCCGAAACGTCATAAACATGCAGGAACGTGGCCGCGAAATAAGGCCTGGCAATAACAGGGGATTCTTTTCTTCCGAACACGACAAGCTTATCTCCGTTTATGTAAATTTCCTGGACGTTGCTGTCTGTAAAGTTTACGTAAGAAAGGAGCTTCGCGCTTTCCGGCGGGTAAGCATCTATAATCGCAATGCCGTTTTCAGCGGCTGCGTAAATGTATTTCCCGTCGCTTTTTACAATATCCGCTTCGTCAACGCCGGCAACCTGGATGTTTGTCGTGGAGTAATCATCTGAGCGCTGCGTTGTTTCCGCTTTCATTTCTGATCCGGCTGCTGCCATAACAGCTTCCGTTGAAACAAACCCGTATTCTTCTGCATTGGCCTTGAGGAAATTTTTCAGCTCTTCCGGAGATGAGAACTTCTTTAATTCTGACTGCGAAGTGCCTTGTTTTGCTACTGCGAATAAAACAACCGCTGCTGCCAAAAAAGCAATCAAAGCAAGGTAAACCAGCGACTGTGACTCTCCTTTGTGCCTATGAACTCTTCTGTTGTAATTTTCTCCGGACATGAATACATTAATGAGCTCTATTTTATTTATATTGTCTGATTTGTTAGGGTCTTTGCCCTAAGATTTCTGATTGCCACATACGTTATGCCGGTTATGCCGATAAAAGTGAGAACCAGACCTAGGATGGCATCAGGATTCATTGGTTCAGGCGCAGGAGGCTCGGCAGGCGCGGATTGCTCCGCGGGCGAGACTTTTTGCGCAGCGGTGGCCGATTCCTGCGCACCGGTAACCGCGTCCATTGCCATGAAAACGTCCTGCGATGATGTGTAAAGATACGTTCCTGCAGCGGCTATGAGGAAGAACATGGAAAACATCACAGCCCAGGAATAATTCGGCTTCAGCAAGCTTTCGCCCTTTTGTGTCAGCTTGTAGTAAACCCATTTATTCCCTTCCTGCCTGTAAACTAAACCGGATTTTTCCAAGACTCCCAGATGCTCTGCTACCGTCGTGACGTGCTTGTCAAGTATCTTCGAAAGCTCAGAAGCCGTGTAAGGCCTTCTGGCTATGTGCTTTATGATTTCCTGCCTTGTCGATGTATTCAGAGCTTTCAGCGTTACAGAGTCCATTATTTCCATAATAGAAATCTTCAGGTGATAGTTATTAAATGTTACGTTTTGTTAGGGTGGTAAAAAATTTATCCTTTGCGCAACAGTTATATTCATGCCCCAATTCTCTTTGGTGGTTCTGGAAAGCAGAAAGGAAGCAGCAGACACCATGGCGATAAAGTTTGAAAAGCCGCAGATAGATTACAAGCCCGGCCAGTACATGCTTTACGAGCTGCCTGTGCAGGACCCGGAAGGCCCGACGCGTTCCTTCTCGCTTGCCTCGTCGCCCACCGAAAGCTTCCTGATGCTTACAACAAAACTTACAGGAAGCGTATTCAAGAGCAAGCTGGCGCAGATGAAAAAAGGCGACACCATAAATGCAAGCGGACCTTCAGGACGCTTTGTTCTGCAGGACTCGCCAAAACATCTTTTCATCGCCGGCGGCATCGGGATAACGCCGTTCCGCTCCATGATAAAGTACGCTGTTGACACAGAACTGCAAGAAAAGATAACGCTGCTTTATTCAAACAAAGTTCCGGAGGAGATAGCTTTTTTCGATGAGCTTGATAAATGGCAGAATCAGAACAGATTCTTGCGCGTTGTCCACACGATAACTAAGCCCGAGGAAAGCGAGGAGCAATGGAACGGACGAGTTGGCAGGATTGATGCCGCACTGATAAAAGAGCATCTGGACGCTGAAACTATTGTTTACGTATGCGGACCGCCGGGGATGGTTGACGCCATGGTTGCCGTGCTCAAGGACATAGGCGTGCCTGAGAAAAGAATCAAGGCCGAAAGATTTGAGGGGTACTGATATAATTTTAAAAGGCTTCATGCTTCGGATATTGTAAAGTGATTATAACTTGCACTGGTTAAAACCTGGTTATGAACTTAGGGAGGGAGATTGGGCAATTACTAGAGATGGTCATGTACTGGTTGTTGAAAGATTCGTCATTACCCCGAAAAGAGGAACGGTAGAATGCACCATTTACCCGAAAAACGAACTTCCTTACTGGCCTGATGAAATCGCTGTTTATATAAGGGTACGCGGCTGACGAATCATTTAATAATCAATCATTCATAATAGAATTGATAATCATGTTCGGCTTCTTGGAAAAGATAAAGCGCTTGTTCAGGAAAAAGGAAGAGCCTCAGCAGCCGCAGCAACCTGTCGAGATAAAAGAAGTGAAAGAACCTCAAAAGGAGCAACAAAAACAGAGGAAAGACCCCGACCGCCCGGAAAAGAACTGCCCCCACTGCGGCGCGCCGAATGACACCTTCGTGCATGTCTGCTGGCTCTGCAAGAAGGATATATGACACAAATTATTTCTGCGCGGCTTTTTCCTCAACCAAGACGGCGTTTAATACCACGTTCTGCTCGGAACTGGCAGCATCTTTCTGACAAGCATTTATCATTTAACGCTTTTATTTGTAGGCGTTGATGGGTCGTTGATATGCCGTTGATATTGTATTTATTGAGAGCGGTAGAAAATATTCTGAATCTAACACACTGCGATATTTTTATAAACATTACGCTACAGCTCTTATCATGGTTCTCGAGGTTATAAAAGCTGTTCCTTACGGAGATTGGATTCTTGCAGCGGCGATAGTGGCTGTTTTTGTTGTCGCATCAAAGCTATTTGTGATATTTCTTGAGCGTGTAGTGCTCCGCATCACTTCAAAGACAAAAACGGCATTGGACGACGCGATATTGAAAGCCGTGAAGAAGCCCCTGTACATCGGGATAATTCTTGCCGGCGTTTTTCTTGCCATCGATTCGCTAAATTATGTCGATATTTATCTGGACGCCATAAAGGCGGGGTTCACCGTCATATGGGTACTTCTCGGCGCGTACACAGCAAGCAGGGTGCTAAAAGCTTTCTTCTCTTGGTACGCTACGGAAATAGCGCAAAAAACCAAAACGAAATTAGACGAAACAATGATGCCCATAATAAGGAAGATATTGAACGTGTTCATCTACGCCATTGCCTTGATGATAATACTCAAAGGTTTCGGCGTAGAGATCACGCCATTAGTCGCAGGTCTCGGCATAGGCGGCTTGGCCATTGCGCTCGCCCTGCAGGATTCTTTGGCGAACCTGTTTTCAGGCGCGTTCATGGTCTCGGACAAGATAATAAAAGCCGGGGATTTCATAGAGCTCGAGGGCGGGATTAAGGGCTTTGTCGAAGAAATAGGCTGGAGAACCACAAAGGTAAGGACGCTCCCCAACAACCTTGTCATAATACCAAACTCAAAAATTGCAAACAGTACTATAACAGACTACAGTGCTCCGATAGAGGAGATGTCTGTTGTAGTTCCAGTGGGGGTCGCCTACGATTCCGATTTAGGAAAGGTGGAAAAGATGACTATAGAGGTTGCAAAAGACACATTAAAAAATGTTGCGGGCGGCAAGAAGGATTTCGAGCCTTTCATACGCTACAATGCATTCGGCGATTCCAACATAAACTTTTCTGTTATACTGAGGGTGGAGAAGTTTGTCGACCAGTACCTTGTGGTGCACGAATTCATAAAGGCCCTGAAGAAGAGATACGACGAGGAGGAAATAGAGATATCGTTCCCTGTGAGGAAGATTGTGCAAAAGTAGAGTTTGTTTAAGTTATTTCTCTTTTTAGTATTACGCAAAGCGTCCGCTTCAATCTCAGTCCGCAAAACCTCGGCTTGACTTCTTTCTACACACTTGTGTTTTTCCTGAGCTCGAACCACATGAAGCGGTGGCCGGTCAGCGTAAAGGAGTAAGGCTCTTTCTTAATAGCTGGAAAATTGGTGTTGCCGAACATCTCAACCGGAATCATGCCGGCGTATTGGCCAAGATTTAGCTCAAAATACTGAGCGTGCCTTGACAGGTTAAAGATGCATAAAATTCTTTCATCATCGTATTCTCTTATGAACGCCAGTATTTTTGTGTTGGAAGGCTTCAGGATTTCTATATAGCCCCTACCAAATGCTTTTTTTTGCTTGCGGATTCCGATGACATTTTTCATCCAGTTCAGAAGCGAGTAAGGAAGCCTTTTTTCGGCGTACACATTTATTGCTTCATAATGATAATTTGGGTTTGTGATAACAGGCAAATAAAGCTGTTCTGAGTCGGCGGAAGAGAACCCTGCATTCTTGTCAGGTGACCACTGCATGGGAGTTCTGACGCCATTGCGGTCTCCCAGAAAGATGTTGTCACCCATGCCAAGCTCGTCGCCGTAATAAATTAATGGACTTCCAGGCAGGGAAAACAACAAGCCATAAAGCAGCTCAATTCTAAGGCGGTCGTTGTCAGCCAGCGGCGCAAGCCTTCTTCTGATGCCGAGGTTGAACCGCATCTTTGGGTGCTTTGCGTATTCGCGCCACATTACGTCCCTTTCCTCGTCGTTAGTCATCTCTAATGTGAGTTCATCGTGGTTTCTTAGAAATATGGCCCACTGGCAGGCTTCCGGTATGCTCTTTGTCTGGTTAATGATATCCGCTACGGGCTGATAGTGCTCTTTTGCAAGAGCAATAAATATCCTTGGCATGAGCGGAAAGTTAAACAGCATATGAAATTCGTCGCCGTTGCCGAAATAAGAAATGGCTTCCGTGGGCCATTGGTTTACCTCTGCAAGAAGTATTCTACCAGGATATTCCTCATCAAGCATTTTCCGGCCTTCTCTGAAGAATAAGTGCGTTTCAGGCAGGTTTTCGCTGCTTGTGCCGTCCCTGTCAAAAATGTAAGGCACTGCATCACACCTGAACCCGTCAATTCCCGTATCAAGCCAGAAGCGCATCACATTTTTCATCTCTTCCCTTACTTCCGGATTATCGTAGTTCAGGTCAGGCTGGTAACCATAGAATCTGTGCCAGTAATACGCCTTGGCTTCGTCGTCCCACGCCCAGTTGGACTTTTCCGTATCGCTAAAAATAATCCTTGCCGAAATGTTCTTTTTGTTGGTGTCAGACCAGATGAACCAGCTCTTTTTCTGCGACTCTGGATGGCTGCGCGCTTCTTTGAACCACGAATGCTCACTCGATACGTGATTGAAGACAAGGTCTACAATTACTTTGATCCCTCTCTTGTGAGCCTCGTGGACAAACACTCTGAAGTCTTCTATTGTGCCAAGATCGGGATGGATGCTGTAGAAGTCGGAAACGTCATAGCCGTCATCCTTGAGCGGGGATGGGTAGAACGGGAGTAGCCATATGCAATCTACATCCAGCCACTGGAGATAGTCCAGCTTCGTAGTAAGCCCTTTGAAATCCCCTACGCCATCACCATTGCTGTCACAAAATGTTCTTACATGCAGCTCGTAGAATACAACATCCTTGTACCAAAAGTTGTCGCTTTTGTTGCCGGCTTCCATGAATTACATACATCAGCTTGTTGCTTAAGAAGTTAATGCTACTGTATGAGGATAGAATTATTTATGACCTTCCACATGCGCCTACACTTCTTCTGTTTTTAACCCTTTTGACTATCCTTTTCCTCTACTATCACCGCGTTGACGACGCCGTGCTGCCCGGGCCTTGAAGTTACCCTGGCTTTGCCAAGCTCCGTCTGCACGACTGCTCCCTTTGTTATGATATTGCGCCTCACGAACTGGGAATCCGCCTTGTTTTCAACAACGCTCGTTATCTTCACTTTTTGCGCCTTGCCTTTAACAACGATATTAGCAACATTGGAACTCAGCGCCATGATTTTCTCGTTGCCTCCCATGGAGCGGATTTTCCTTTTCTTGTATTCTCCTACGTGGGCAGGGACGAAATCGCGGCCGCGCTGGTACCGCTTTTTCTTTGCGTGCCTTTTCAGCAGGCCGCCTGTTTTCTTCCTGTTGCTTCTTAATTGCCATTGCGTCATTTTGAAAACCTCTGTTTTTCGAAAGAAGTGTCATTCTAATGAACACTTCATGATTAATCACTCCTGTCAAAACGGAGCGGAAAGTTGTTTCAGAAAAGATCCGGGCTTTTCTTTCCGTTTTTGATATAGAGTCGTCTCCATGTCTTTCTTTCGCAAACTTATTTAAACATACTTACATCTATAAACGTATCTTTTATGGAGGTTTTAGGATTTTATGGAAAGACCGATAGACGTTCTTAACAACGCGAAAGGCAAGAGGGTTCTGATAAAGCTGAAGAAAGGAACGGAAATCTCAGGCATCCTGCATGCAATGGACCTGCATCTCAACATGTGGCTTGAGGACGCCGAGCAGGTAAGCGAGGAAAAGAAAGTGAAGCTGGGGACCCTTCTGGTGCGCGGAGACAACATAATTTATGTTTCTCCGGCCGAGAAAGCGGATTAAGAAAAACGAAAAGACAAAGCCGTTTGATTGAAAGACGAAACCTGAGTCTTTGTTTCCGCTTTAGTGAAAGGGAAATGCACGCTCACATGCAGTTTTCAGAGTGATAAAAATGAAAGGCACGCGCAGCTTCGGCAAGCACAACAAGATTGTTCACATACGATGCCGAAGGTGCGGCCGCCATTCCTTCCACGAGCGCCTCGGCAAGTGCAGCGCGTGCGGATACCCGCGGGCAAAGATAAGAAAGGAAGCATGGCGCTGGAAGCCTGTGAACCGCGCAGCCCGCCGCTTCATTAAGCCGAAGCACCAGAAGCCGAAGACGAAATACATTGGCAGGCAGACAGCGAAGATAAGATAAATATGCCAAAACTGTCCAGGATCGACAAGCTTGTTCTGAAGGCAGGAAAGCAGAGGAAGAAAGCGGGAAGATTCTGTCCCGTCTGCAAGGGCACTGACGTTGTGCTTGACGCAAGGATGGAAATGATCTGGTATCGGTGCCGTAAATGCTCACACAGCGCCGCGTCGTTCCCGGAGAAAGCCGTTAATTTTGGTTAAACTTTTTGGAAAAGTTTAATTTATAAGCCGGCGCGACAAGGGATAATCATGAACCCGTCAACCCTGGAGAAATTAAGCGCCCTGTCGTTCCTGCTTATCGGCATTTCTTTGCTTTTGTTCGCCATGACGCTGGTAGGCGTAAACACGCAGTTTTTGGGGATTGCAATGGTCGTTTCGGGCATAGTTGCTGTCATAACAGGCGCGTTTTTGTGGCTTGACAGCAGGAAGCAGTAGACCCTTTGCAACTTTTCAGAAAAGTTGCATCAAAATGGAGAAAGCGTCTGCGGAAAGAAAATACATTAAAAATCATGTACGGAAACTTCGTTTTCTGGGCAAAGAACATTTAAAAGATATTACACTGATTATTTCTGCACGGGCCTGTAGCTCAGATGACCCTTTGCACCCTTTTTAGAAAAAAGCGTGCACGGAAAAGGGAGGGTCAGAGAAACCTGGTAGAGTAGCGGCCTCTTAATATGGCGAAAGCCTTTAAGGGAAAGGAGTTAACCTAAGAGGAAAACCGTAGGTTGTCTCTCTGGTAAGCCGCCTGTCGCGGGTTCGAATCCCGTCGGGCCCATCCCTTTTTATCCCGCCATGACAATGTTTTACATGGGGCTTGTCCGGCTAAGCGATTACCAAGAGTGGATTTCTCCGCTTCATGAAGCTGAAACCCTTCTTTATTTTGCTTTGCATAAAACCGAAATAGAGCAGACTGCAAACGCCATACTGGCTGAATACCAGACGAACGGCTTCCACGCCGAAGCTATTCCATGCAGGCGCGTCGGTGTGAAAGGCGACGCGCAATCCTATGAATTCGCCATTTCTGTCAACGGTTTAAAGCCTGACGGTTCCGAGATTGCGAAGATTGCGGCAGGTATATGCAGGACAAAGAGAATGTCCATAAGGGAAAGGTGGGCCGCAATGAGAATGCCCTACTCTACGGTTGCTGATGAAATAGCAAGCAGGCTCACGAGCGAGGTAAGGAACGTGAACACAATTCTCTGGGAAGTGAAGCCGAACAGCAGAAAGAGTTTGCGCCAAAGGATATATAGCGCTGCCGCACAGTTTTATCATGCAGTCCGCTATACAGCATTTCCTCTTTGACCTGAAGAAGGAAATAAAAAAATCAGCTGTGCGCAAGGACATTGTTTCCGTCATCCTCATCGGCAGTGCAGCGCGCGGCGACTGGGTGCGCGGCAAGAGCGACGTGGATTTTTTGGTTGTTGCAAAGTCAGGCAAAGAAAAAAGAAAGGTCTCGTCTTTTTTCCGGAAGGCTTTGGACAAGCTCAACAAAAAGCATGACCTTCGTCTGGAGGATTCATGCACGGACGAGAAGAAATTCCACAATGCAATATTGAATGCTGTTTTGAAATTGGAATCAGGTTTTCTCTTCGGCGTTCCGTTTTACGTGATATCGCAGGAAGATTTTGATTTGGTGAAGAAAAAAATCAGCGACAGGAAGATATGGTTCATGATGACCTTTGTCGCTTCATTGTCATCGTTCCTGAAAAACATCAAAGAGACGGGAAAGGTTGTTTACGGCGCTGATTTGGTCAGGGAAATAAAAGAATCGCGCCTTTCGTTTTTTGACCATGTCAAGATATTCCTTGTTCCTTATTACATACTTGCCTTGGGCTTTCTTTCCCTTCACGACGGCAAGACAGCAATGAACCACGCTATAAAGGCGTGCCTGCTGGAAGCCGACGATGAATTGCTGTTATTGGAAAGGCACCTGGGCAGCTACGATAAGGATGAGCATGCTTACGAAAGAATTTTCTCGCGCCTGCCGTACAACATTGAGCATCTGAAGAAATGCGTGGAGTACAGGAAGAATTTTGCAGGCATTAACCCGAAATTTTTCGGGACTTTATCATTCCTTTTCCATTCCTTTTTCTTCATTTTAACAAGCCATTTATTTTACCTGCTTAACCTTGTGAAGCGATGAGAAAAGTTTATTATCTGCAATAGACAAATTAAATTGCGGTGATAGTGTTTAAAATGAAAATCCCCGTGTCTGCCGAAGGAACCGAATTTGACGTTAAAGTCAGGCAAACTCATGGGCTGAGCGAGAGGGAATCCCGGGAATTGCTAAGGAATGCTTACGTAAGGGATATAGTTGAAGGATACTCACTCCGGGATCTTGTTTCCATATGCGATTACATCGACCGGTTCATGGAACATCCTAATCACATGTACCTTAGAACCAAAATTTTTGGCAGGATAAATGAAATAAGGCTCGAACTAGGCCTTGTTTCCCTGCATTAGCACACGTCGCACTGCGCGTCAGGGCAGTCCGCTTTGACGCGCGCGCAGCATGATTCCTTGTTCGCGCGGCTGAATTCGTTGCCGCGGCACGCGTTGCAAAGGCCGGAACACAGGATGTCCTTCGTCTCGACGCAGCATTGCTGGTAAAGGCACGAATAGTCGCCGGCAGTGTCGCCGAAAAGCACCCTGCACGAGTCCATGAACCCTGTGAAATCGCTCCGCTGCCGCACGGACCAGTCGCACTTTTCTTTCTTGTAATCATCGCACGTGGAATAGAATATCCTGTTCGCTTCCGTCCTGCTCAGCTGTTCGCCGGACTGCTGGGAAAAGAAAATGTAGAAGGTGGTGAGCAGGAACGCGACGAGCGCAACGGATATTATAACCTTGAACGGAAGCTCCATATGTTATCTATGCAAGGAAGCGGGATAAATAATTATCAAGGCTGAAGCAGCAGTTCTGTTTTTTCTAAGCTCCAAGAAAATATAGTTCCACTAAATGAACTTCATAATGTGCGCTCAGAGGTGTGCCATCATCTAAGTGATGGTCATCCGTAATACGATGGGTACATCCAAGATCGCAATAAGCGTTAGGGGTTGGATTCGTTCCTCGAACAGCCTTATCAAAATCTCCAGAATACCAAGGGAGCCAGCCGGTCTGCATCTTGCATTCTATTGTTCTTAATGGCGGTGACCTTCTGAACCTAATTCCATCCGAATCTATCAGAAAATTTCCATCATCTGACAACGTCAGTTGTTTTATCCTCATTATAGTCTCCTCCTTTACCCAAAGCGATAATTCCACCAGACCTTGAGCGCTGATATGCGTTCTTTCAGGTTTTCGCGGAAATGGTACGCAAGGCCCGCTGCAAGGATGAGGAACGCTATCAGGATTACGTTGAAAATCATCGAGCTGTCCGTGTTTTCCGTGACCTGCTGATCGTCGTCCAGCGTCCTCAGCTGCGCGGGCTGGTCGACCCTGAACGCCCTTCCGGATGAAATGGAAATGCCGTCGCGCACATCCTTGGCAACAACGTAGTATGACTGCTCGCCCGACCTTTCCGCATTGTAAACGCACGTCCCTGATATGCCTTCGAATGTCAGCGAGCACAATACGCTGCTGCACGTCTCGTCGCCGCATACAGCAGCGGATGCAATAGCATCGCCCTCGGGGTCGATTATGTCGGCATAGAATGCTATCTGCTCCCCGATTTTCGCGAGCGGCGGGTCGTGCGCGATGTTCGCCATGTAAGGCGGCGCGTTTGTCAGGGCGCTTATAATCGTCACGTACTCAGCAGTCCTTTTTCCGTCGCCCGCGCTTTGTATTTCCACGGTGTTCTTCTGCTCGTCCCCTTCCGCTTTCGTTCCTGGAACAACCCTCACCCTTATTTCTTTCTGGGCGCCTGGCTCGAGCCCGGTCTGGTAGCTTTCCTGGCCGTCAATGAATATCTTCGTTCCGTTCGGGTTGAAGGCATAGCTGTCCGTCTCGGGGCCCTCGTTCCTGAGGATGCTTATGTAGTCAACAGACGCGCCCCCTTTTGAGGTGCCCAGGCTCTTCAGGGGGTCGAAAACAAAGCTGTGCTTTCCCGAGCAGTCCTTTACCCAGTCGCAGGCATCTCCGCATTTCATCACGCATCCTTCCTCGTCCGAAGGCCTTTCATCGCCCTCGTCGCACGTTGCGCCGCATTTGTCGGCGACGCATTTGTAGGCAAAATCGCTTTGTACGCACGAGCATGCGCTGCAGATGCCTGTTTCGCTCCTCTCGCCGTATTTCTTCGTCGCATCGTCGCATATGAACGGTGTCTGGCTGCATGCGTTTTCATTTGCCTCGCACTCTTCTCTTTCACCCTTCACACCGTCGCCGCATCCCTCTATCCTTGCCGTGGCTGTTTTGCTCTTGGGCTCGGCAGGAACGCAGTCGGCTGTAGGAAAAACATAGCCGCTGACGGATACCTGGCCCGCGGCTGAAGGGCATTCGAATGCTGTTGTTTCGGCAGACTGCCTTATTTTCCTGCACTCGGCTGTTCCTAGCCTGCAGCCGACGCATTGCGCCGTCCGGCTTGTCCTGACACTGCATACGATTCCCGAAGCTCCTTTCGCGGCCGCCACGTCCTGGACGAATATTTCCCTGCTGAATGCGTCAAAGCTGAGCAGCGCTGATTCATCATGGACCTCGCTGCTGCAGTCAGATTTCAGCGAGCCGATAACCCTGCACCTGAACTTCCAGTCGCCGCTTGCGTTTATGTCGTGGCTCAGTGAAGACGAGCTCAGGGTTCCCTGCGGTATGGAAGTGCACGAGCTTCGCTCGCGCTCTGGTCGGCCGCTGGGGCTGACAAAATCGCACTCAACGTATCCGTAATAGTTCACATTGCCGATGTTCTTCACGTCAACCCGCGCCGTGGCTTTCTTTCCGACCTCAACGTTTCCCGGCGGCTCAATCTTGTCTATGTGCAAAATCCCTAATGTTGTTTTGCAGTAGGTGCTGAAGGTATTCTCTATGAACAGCTGCGTCTGCAGCGCCCTCGCCCTTGCCAGCGTCGTGTTCTGCTTGCCCGGGAATTCTATGACGCCGTTAAGGAAGCTGGCAAAATCCGTTATGTTGTCCGCTATCAGCTCAAGCCCCTGGCTGCACGGCTGGTACTTTGCCTTTTCCGTCGTATTTGACGTTCTTCTGATTATTTCTTCCAGGGCCGAATGGGACTTTTCGTATTCCGTCCTCGCCTTCAGGAAGTCGTCCCTTATATCCAGTATTTCATTCAGGTTCACGAACGGGCATGCGTAACTGTAATTGGCTGAAACAAGCGTCTTGCCGACGCTCTTTGCCGCCATGTAATAAACGCCTTTCGTGTCCACGCAGCGCGCGTCGCATTCAGTGCCCAGCGATGAGCCGCATACGCATGGTTTCCCGGCGCCGCAGTTATTGCTGACGAAAGCCGCCTCGCACTCCGCGGCTGTTGAACCGCGCCTGCAGACAATGAACCGGGTTGTCAATGAGTCAATATTAGCCTTGAAATTAACCCCCCAGTCCAGCTCGCTTTCACATCTGCCGCTGCATTTTATGTCCGTCAGCGGGCAGTCCACGGCGCAGCTTCCTGATGCTCCTTCTTCGCCCACCTGGCATATGCCGTCGCCGCATAATGTTATTGTATAAGAAATGAATGACGATGTCGTCGTGTTTGACAGCGTTGTCATCCTGACTTCTATCTGGTGTGCGCCCTCATCAGGCGTTGAGTTTGGCTGTATTTCCAGGGAAACCTGCTTGCTCTCGGAAGGTCGTGTCACGACAGACCTGCTCGACAGCTTCGGCACCCAGCCGGAAGGCGCTTTCACATCCAGGATATAAGCCGAGGAAGGAAAAGTGCTCGGGTTGTTATCCGTTACCGTTATCGTGAAAAATCCCCGCTGGTCAGGCGTTCCCTTGAACGACTGCGGCGTTACCGAAAGCGTCGGCGCATTGGAAGGCGTTATAATATAGATTACTGAGGCGACGCTGGCGATTTTCAGCTTGGTGTTCACGGCGGCGACCTTTATTTCATACCTGCCCGCGGCGGTTCCCTGCGGCGGCGCCACGGCAAGAGGTATTGACTGCGAAGCCCCTGCCTTGAGCTGCACCTGGCTCACTGTCTCCGCGCTCCATCCTGTCGGCGCGGAAACGGCGAACTGCAGCAGGATGTCAACGGGCAGGGGATTTTTTACAAAAACCTCGAAGGCGGCGGGCTGCGCGTTTGGGAACTGCGCCTCGGGCGGGTTTACCTCAACCTGTATTGAAGACACGTCGAACGTGACCAGGCTCAGTATGTTTTTCTGTCTGCCTGAAGCAGCGGCGCCGCACTGGCTCAGCGCATTGCAGCCGACGCACCGCGCGCCTAATGCCGCATCCTGGCAGGTGTTGCTGCACGAAGAAGACGAGCCGTCCCTGCAGATAGCGGATGTAACGCCGCACGAGCTGCAGGAAACTATGCTGGTTTCTGTGTTCCCGCTGAAATCAACGCACGTCTGCGTCTCGCATATCTCGCCACCCCTGCACGAAGTTCCTGAAAAGCAGAACTTTGCCGTCTGCTCCTGTGCAGCAGACGGGGAGGCAAATAATGAAAAGAAAACTGCAGCAATTATGATAACAATTAATCCAGTAAAGCGGAAGGATTTAGAAAAGCCGGAGGCATGAGTTCGTTTATTTATTTCAAAATCAAGCTTTCCCTTCCGTTCTGGCAAACTTTCAAAAATTTCTGGCTTCTTTTCCACCTTGATTACCTCGTTGACGTCACGTTGACTATGTCAGTCGCGACCTTGGGGTCCTCCGTTGAGACGACAATGCTGTAAGACCCGGCAGGGCTCGGCGCGGGGAAGCTGAATGAATAGAAGCCTGTCGCATCCGTTGCCGTCGTGTCGCTGCGCACGATTTTGTTTGAAGCATCCCTGACCTCTATTGTCACATCCTTGCTTTCAAAGCCGCCGCAGTTCGTTAGCCTGCATCTGTAGTGGCTGACATTCTGCTCGACAGCGTATCCGCGGCACAAAGGCGTCGCTGCTATCGCCGTGGTCCCTTCGTTCCTGCCGCATATGCTGTTGCACCCGTCGGGAACGTAAACCTGCTGGCTGCGCTGCATGAGTTGTATCGCAACCTGCCCTATGTTCTTGCCGAACACGGATTCTAGTTTTGCCAGAACAGATGTTGTTGTAGCTGCAGCTTTACCTGCCTGTGTTGTTCCTTCCAATCCTTTCTTTACAGATTGGAAAGCGCCGAAAACAGAAACAGCCAGCAGGACAAGGCCGATAATCTGGAACCAGTTCCAGCTGCACGATGCGCCCTGCTGCATGATTACCTTGTCGCCTGTGTTGCAGGAATTGTAGACAACGCATGTCCTGAGAAAGCCCTGCTCAACGCGGCAGTTTTTCTGGTACTGGAACCTGCATGTGTAGGAAACCCCGTTGCAGGCATCCGAGAACTTCGCGACTTCGCCGCTCACTGTCACGGACGCCCCGACAGGAACAGCTGCAGCGGATATTGTCGCGTTGATGCTCACCTTTGTCGGCAGGGAGCAGTCAACATCGTTGGCGGCAAATGTTTTCGGGTTTTTTATCTGCTCGGGATCGTCAACAAGACCCGCTGTTCCTGGTATTGATGTCGTCCCGACGCTGTAAGTCCTTGATTGCGTTATTGTGTTTATAGCTGCCAGGGTTCCCTGGGGGTTTACGCCCACGCAATAGCATCGCTGCGCCTTGCCGTCAGGGGACAGCGGGCATTTCACGGTTGTCAGCGCCGTGGCAACAACCGTCCCGCCGGCGGTGCTTGGCGGCGTCTCGGCGCACCCTCCGCCCGTTGCGACGGTATTGCTGCCGATGTTCCTGCCGTTGCACTGCCTGGCGCATTCGTCAGAAGAAATTTCCTCGACGGTGTAGGATGTGCTGCTGATTTTCTTTACATCCCACCGGCTCTTGTCGTATTTTGCAGCCAGGCTCGCAAGCTCGCTTGCACACGCGCTTTCCGAAATGAAATGGTCGTCAGAAAATGTCGCAGGAACGTCGGCTTCTGAGATTATTCTTCGCGTCCCGGAACCGCAGTTGTATTGCTTGCAGTAAATTTCCGCTTTCTGCCTGTCAGCGAACGCGTCGTTTATGCACAAATAATAGTTCGCGCAACTGCTGTCCTCGTAAATGCCGCCGCCGCAGGTAAAACCTTCGGCTGGTTCCTCACCTGCCGGAATGCATTGGTATTTGTTCCTGTCTTTCGGGTCAGAGCAATACTTGTGCCTCTCGGTGCTTGCCCATGCCAGCCCTGCTGATTCAGAAGAAAATCCGTTCACTGACAAAGAAAAAATATGGCTGTACGGCACGGCAATCGTGGCTATGAGCCATATGACAGCCAAGGCTATTATTTTTCTGTTCATCCGTATCTAAGAGAAATATATTTTCCGCTCAATATAAAGGTTAACATCAATCAAGAAGTAAAGCAGGGATAAATTGGCAAAAACGAAACGCCATAAAAGCAATCATTCCCATTTTTTAACGCGTCCGTCCTTAATGTCCTCGAGCCCCTTGAATATCTTAATAAGAAGCTCGCTGTCAACTTCATATATTTTTGACATTATCTCACCTTCAGCCCGTCTTTTACTTTCTTCTCAGGCGTGAGCAGCGTCCCGTCGTCGCATGCCAGAAGCATTCCTTCACTGGTTTCGCCGCGCAGCTTCGCGGGCTCTAAGTTGGCTAAAATAACTACCTGCTTTCCCATTAACTGCTTTTTATCATAAATCCCTTTCAGGCCCGCGACCAATTGCCGCACCTCGCCGCCGATGTCCACTTTCAGCAGCAGCAGTTTGTCAGCATTAGGATGGTCCTTGACGTCCACAACCGTACCTGTCCTTATGTCAAGCCGCTGGAAATCCTCGAGTTTCACGTATTTCCCTCCTGTCAAGGCGGAACCTCTTTCCGGTTTCTCTGCCTGAACTGGAACTTCCTTTTCTTTCTTCCTTAATTCTTCTTCGTCAATTTTTTTAAAGAGCATGACAGCGGAAATTTTTGTTCCCGTCTTCAGCGCAAAGGAATCAGCGTCTTTCCATCTGCCTGGCGTTGTTCCCAGTGCACGCAATGCTTTCGCCGATGCATCGGGTATGTAAGGAGAAAGCAGCAGCGTTATTGTCCGCAGCGCATTGAGCGACGTGTAAATGCACGAAGCCGCGTCCTTCCTGTCAGCCGCCCAGGGCTTCTTTTTCTGGAAATACTTGTTCGTTTCCGAGGCAAGATTCAGAATATCTTTCAAAGCCAAGTCTATGCGATAATTTTCCATGTGTTCTTCGGCGCTCTTCTTGGTTTTCTTCATTAGCGAAGCAATATACCTTTCGTCATTGCCCATTTTTCCTTTGGGTATCTTTCCATCAAAGTTCTGCACAGCGAAATGCGTCGCGCGGTAAAACAGGTTGCCGTAGTTAGCAATTAACTCGTTGTTGACGCGGTCAACCAAAGCCTCCTCGGAGAAGTCGCCGTCCTCGCCGAAAGGAATCTCCCTTGCAAGGAAGAACCGCAGGTAATCCGAGGAATATTTCTTTTTGATGTGCACTGGATCAATGACAGTGCCGCGGCTCTTTGACATCTTCTCGCCGCCGACGTTCACGAAGCCGTGGACAAGCACGGTCTTGGGCAGGGAAATGCCGGCAGAAAGCAGGATGGAACCCCATATCACCGTGTGGTGCCAGACGATGTCCTTGCCTATGACATGAACAGCGGGCCAGTATTTCCTGTATGCTCTAGCAGGATAGCCTATGCTTGACAAATAATTCACGAGCGCGTCCATCCATACGTACATAACATGTTTGCTGTTGTCCGGCAATGGTATGCCCCATTTGAACGTCTTGCGCGAAATGCTCAGGTCGTGCAGCGGCTCTTCTAACCGGGAAAGGATTTCGTTCCTCCTGCTTTCCGGGATGATGAACGATTTGTTCTTTTTTATGTGAGCGATAAGAGCCTTTTGATACCTGCCCATCCTGAAGAAATAGCTTTCTTCTTCTACAATTTCCAGGGGCTTTTTATGCGTAGGGCATATGCCATCAGGCGCTTCGCTGTCCGTGTAGAACGTCTCGCACTCAACGCAGTATTTCCCCGTGTATGTTCCTTTGTAGATATCCCCGCGCTTTTTCACGGCATTGTAAACAGCCAGCACCGCTTTCTCGTGCCGCTGCTCCGTTGTCCGGATGAAGTCGTCGTATGATATGTCCAGCGCCTTGCACAGCCCGCGGAAATGCTCCTGCATCTCGTCAACAAACTGCCCCGGGCTTTTCCCTGCCTCTTCCGCTTTCCTCTGCATCTTGATGCCGTGCTCGTCCGTGCCCGTGGAGAAATGAACATCGTAGCCCTGCAGACGCTTGAAGCGCGCGATGACGTCCGTAGATATCTTCTCGTAAGCGTGACCCAGATGCGGCTTGCTTGAGGGATAATCAATTGCCGTGGAAATGAAGAATGTTTCTTTGAATTCAGACACCTCTCTAATATCATCCGAAGGTAAATTTAATAAATGTTGCATTATACTGCTTTGATTTTTAGGACGATGAAAAGAAATGCATGGTCAACCTAACACAACTACGAGCCCTTCATTATCTTTTCTTCTATCTCCTTTTTGAACTTCCAGTTGAGGTACCACTGATAATCGTGATGGGTAGGGAATTTGACTAGAAAGCCTTTCTTTCTTAGATCGTCTGCGATTTCCAGCACGCGCTTCCTTAGATGAGGCGGAAACCCTTTCGGAAGATTCCTTTCAGAAGTATGCCTCGTGCCCCAACAGCCCATGGTATAAAGCTTTTTCAGCAGGATCCGTTCAATCTCTTTATCGTCTTTAATTTCCATGAAATCACTATTGTATATTTTTTATACATTTAATGCTTAATTATTTAAGTCTATCTTTTGCATAGAATCTATATACGAAATTATAGTATAATAAAAAGTGAGAAATATGGAAGCAAAAAACTCTGTATTCGTAGAGACGTTTGGAGAAACGCCTGCTGTAAAGGTATTGGATTTCTTTCTGACATTTGACAGCTTCGACTACTCAAAAAGCCAGGTTTCGGAAGAAACCGGTGTGTCCAGAATTACACTTGACAAGATATGGAAAGAGCTTGTAAGCCAGAAAACTATAGTCAAGACGAGAACTATAGGCAGGGCAGACATGTACAGGCTGAATAATGAAAACCCTAAGGTTAAGGTTCTTCAGGAACTCAGCTTCAAGTTAGCTTCGGCATTTGCAGAAGAAGAAATTGGAAGTATCAAAAAGAAATTAGAAGCGTAGAAATTTCTAAAAAATAAATGAGGCTGTGTCATGCCAAAAAAAGTATTTCTAGTGCACAGATGGGAAGGCTCGCCGGAAAAGGACTGGATGCCTTGGCTGAAAAGAGAACTGGAGAAAAAAGGGTTCAGGGTGTTTGCTCCTTTGATGCCGGATGCCGCAAATCCTGAAATGGATTCATGGCTGAACCACCTGCTGCACATTACAAAAATCGCCGGGGATCCCAACAAGGATTGGTTTTTTGTCGGGCACAGCCTCGGCTGCATAACAATTCTAAGATACATTGAAACGCTAAAAGAAAACCAGAAAATAGGCGGCGCTGTGCTGGTAGCAGGATTCGCGGATGACTTGGAAATTCCCGAGTTAAGCGATTTCTATAAAGAACCTGTTGATTGGCAAAAAATAAAATCGCACTGCAGAAATTTTATTGCTGTTAATTCCGACAACGACCCGTATGTTCCGCTGAAACACGGCTATGCCTTTAAAGAGAAATTGGGCGCAGAGCTTGTTGTGATGCATAAGCACGGGCATTTCAGCGGTTCCGAGGGCTTTGTTGAACTGCCTGTCGCGCTTGAAGCTGTGCTGAAGATGGCGGAAGAATAATTTCTTGTTTGATTTTGCTAAGTTGAAACAGCAAATTCTTCGCCCACAATTCTTGAAAGAAACAGAAATCCGCTTTCCGCTTTAATTCTTACTTCTTGCCGTAGCTGTAAGGCTTCTTCTCTATGAAGTTCCTGTATATGTAATAGCCGCCGCCCACGACGACAACTATGCCGACAAGCCATATCAGCATGTCAACAATGCTGGAGGGAAGCTGGAATCCGCCTGTCTGGTTTCCTGTCGCGTTCTGTTGCTGCTGCGCCGCTTGCTGCGCTGCCTGATCTGCTGCCGCCTGCGCTTCTGCTGTTTTCTCGCCGCTTATCGCGAACGTGCTCAGGCCAGGTAATGAAGCCGAGTAGTAAACATAAGTCTCGTCATCGGTCAGCTTTGTCGTGTCCATCTTGTCCCATTGCGCTGTATATCTGTACAATGCCACGGTGCTGTCGTTGATGCCGTTCGCGGTTACCCAGCTTTTTTCAACCCTGAATTCGAGCTTTGCTGATTTTACGTTGGCATCGGTAAGGTTCTCCTTTGAAATGGTCAGGTACTGGAATACGTTTCCCGGCGCGGTATTGCCCGAAGGCGCGGACGATTTTTCAATGATTATTTTCACGTTGTTTGCAGTCACGCCGACAGAAACTTCTATTTTTCTTACGTTGGTTTCCGTCGCCGTCAGATCTGTTGATGACGTCGAGCCGCCGGATATCGAAGTTATCGTTATGGCTGCCTTCCCCGTGCTGTATATTTTTGTCGTTGATGGAGCAACTCCGCTGCCGCTGCTGCTGCTTGATGATGAGGAAGATGAGCTGCTGCCTGTGCCGCACGTGCTGTTTCCTGTCACGCTCACGGACGCGACGCCCGTGCTGCCGCCGAGGTCAAATGTTACGGTCTTGGTTCCCGTGAAGCATGTGGTATGCGCAATGGTGATAGAAAGCGTTTTCGTGCTTGACCCACTAACGGTTGTTCCTGAAGACGTTAGAACGTCTCCGCTGCTCCTTGTCAGTTCCGTAGGAAGGTTAACGGCATAAGACGTTGAGACGTCGCTGGACTGGGGATTCTGTATATTTACGGTAAGCGAGAAAGTCTGGCCCTGCGTGACCGAAGCCGAGGAAGGCGTTGCCGTTACCGTAAGGTCCGAAGGCGATATGAATTCCAGAATTGCTGATGATGAATCAACAGAGCCGTCGGGTGTTGTTCCGCGCGCATAATAAGTATAAGTCCCCGACGTTCCGGCGGTCACCGTGAATGATTTCGTAGAGCCTGCCGAAAATCCGCTGTACTGGCCCGAAGCAGGGTCGTTTACCGTAAGGGACGGTGACGAAACAAGGGAAAGCGTGCTGACCGTGCACGAGCTTCCGGAAGTCGGGACGTTTATTGTCACGCCAGTTCCCGTCGTCGCGCGCGATGCAGACGCTGAAGGCGCCGACACTGTAAGGCACTGCGCCCCGAATGCAAGGGATGAAAGCAGCGTGACGCTTAAAATCGAAACGGCAAAGATTGCCAAAGCAGAAACATAATTCATTTCATTCACAATTTTTGTCCTTGTTTTCTGATTCATTTTTCTTGTCCTCACTTTCTTTCTATTTGATTCGTTTCCAATGGATTCTTATGGCGCAGGACCGCCGCCCCCTCCGCCACCGCTTCCGAACGAGCATCCCTGGCAGACGAAGACATTGCCAAGGAATGCCTGCTCCGTGGAGCCGCCGGATGTTATGGCGCCCTTTATCTCGTTAGGCATGCCTGACCTCCATCCGCCTGTTCTTGTGACATTGAACGCCGCGCAGCCGCTCGGTCCCGTGAGCACGCTGAGCGTGACGCTGTTCGTGAACGGGTCAAACATCGTAAGGTTCTCCGTAGTCGGCGGTCCGTTGAAGCTGAAGCTCTGCGTTGTCACGTTGGTCACGTTCGCGCCTATGAGCGGCGTTTCGGGCCTTGAATACGTGAAAGCGCACGCCCTGACCGTGATATTTCTTGAGTCAGTCGCCGAGTTGCTTGCTATGACCGTTGTAGGAGAGCCCTCGTTGCGCTTTCCTAAAATGATTTTCATGACAGTGCTGTTAACGGTCTGGTTGCCGTCTACCTTGTACGCGTCCTGAGGGGAGAAAGCTATCTGCGCCGTCCAGTTGCCGAATGCCGGCGGAGATCCTACATCTACCATTGTATTGTTCGTGTTCAGGTGCGAGTCATCATCTATGACAAGCTCGGTGAGATGACCACCCGCTATGGGCGTGAGAGGCCCCCCGAAGGCGTAGCCACCGGCCTGCGTCGCGTTTCTCAATGCAAAGTAATAAAATTCGCTGCTGGAGCTGCTGTTTACAATATCTCCTTGCGTTGACTCGTTCCATGTACCGAGGTAGAAGGTCTCCCCGGTGATTGTCGCGTTGTAAGTTGCGTTATTTGCTGTTCTCGTAAGCGTGATTACATGAGGAGCGTAGCCGGATGTTCCGCTGTCTAAATCAGTTCTAAAGGCCTTCACCTCAATAGGCACGCCTTCCGAGAAGTCAGCGATATCTGAATCGCTGCCGTCCGTGAAGTTCCACATTATGCTGTAAAGCCCGCTTTTGCTGACGTTCAGTTGCAGGAACGCCACGCCGTTGGCATCCGTCGTTGCCGCTGTCTTTGTGAAATTGCTTGCAGGCAGGAAGTCCTTGAAGCCGAAGCCGCCCCTTCCGCCGCCGAAGTCCTCCTGCTGTATCATCTGGAAAACGTCCATTATCACGCTGGGCTTTGCCGCTGTTCCCTGCTTCACGACGAAAGGTATCGTTGCTATCGTGTTCACGGCATGCTGGCCGCCGAAGCCCGAGCCGCGGTCGCTCTCGGTTATCGTGCTGTTAAGCAGCTTTACGTAGCCGCACTCTTCCACTTTTACAAGATAAAGTCCGCCGAAGCCCGCTGATGCAAGGGAGCGGTTGTTCGCGTTTACAACAGCTATGCGGTTGCTGTTGTTTATAACAAGGGTGTCGTAAACGCCTGCTGTTGCATTGTCCAAAGCAACCAAAGTCGTAGTGGCATTATAGGTTATGCGCTGGTCGCCTCCCATACCGAAGCGCGTCACGTTGAAACTATTGATTACGCATACGCGCCCGGATTTTGAAGTCGTACTCTTAAAACTGGCATTTATCGCTGTTAAGACTACCTTGTGGTTGTTGTAGAAGTTTGTAACATTGGTGGCGTCACTCCCGTCGGCTTCCACTCCGAAGTTCGACATCAGCGCGCCTTCCGTGTCCGGCACTGCTATTGACAGCTTTGAAGCCGTGCCAAACATCATGACGTCAACGGATTCGTTGAGGTAGTTGTGAACCTTGATGATTATCATGTTGAAGCCCTTCCTGAGGTTTGACGGAACAGTGAATGTGACGTTCCACCGCTCGAAATCGTTCCAGCCTATGTGAGCGGAATTGTTCCATCCGTCCGATTTCTTGCTGTAATTGGTAATAGTTGCGTCCTGGATAGAGCCTTCCCAAGGCAGCCCTACCTGCACCGTGAAGTTCAGCAGGCTTGTCGTAACGTTCGTCCTTGCCATGATGTTGTACGTCACTGCCTGCCCTGCCGTAAGCGCCTGCTGCGGGTTTCCGGACTGGAAATCAGGGAACGCGTCAAATGCCACTACCATGAAGCCGCCGAAACTTGTATCGCATACGTCATCAGCGGCGTTAGTGTTGTTGTTATCGTCGCACACGCGTATAATCAGGTTATTGAATCCGTTGAACCACTTGCCGCCTAGGCTTGAAAATGCCGTTGCTGAAAGGTTGAAGTTCACTACGCCGTTCGTGATGTTGTAGGTTGTTACAAGCCCCGGCACGAATTTCGGCCCTCTGGAAGGGTCGAAACTCTCAAGCCGCACTATGCTGACCGTGCCGTTCACCGTGCTGTTCCTTGTGTTCAGATTCTTCACACCGCTTATCGTTATATTCAGCAGGGAAGTCGGCGCGACGAAAGATCCTCCCGTGCCCGTGGAACCGACAGCTGCTATCTGCGGGAAGAACGACAGCTGCCTGCACTCAAACCCTCCAGGCAGCGTATCATATTTGCCGTCAGCCGTCGTGATGTTGACAAGCATGAAATGGAATCCGGACAGCGAGCCTGAAAAGTTCAGCGTCATGTTGCCGACGCCGTTGCTGTCCGTAGCCGCTGATGATGCTAATGCCACTGAGCTTGCGACGCTTCTTCCCGTCAGTTCCTCGCGCACTTCCTGTATCGAGTTGAACACAACATTTCTTGCCGCCCCTCGAGTGCGTACATCAAAGATGCGGGCTGAAAAGTTCTGCAGGCCGCTGCACCGGAAATTGCCGCCTTCAAAATTGCCGCCTGGGCTTTCTCCGGGACCTCCTCCAGGTCCTGCGTCAAACCCGCCGCCGAAGCTGTCAGGAAACACGAAGCCTTCCACGTAGCGCGCAAAATAAAATGCAGTTCCCCTGATGATGGTTGAATTGGCAACTGTCGCCTGGAACTCTATCTGGAACGGTCCTGTCCTGTTCTCGGGCAGTTTGAGTTTGAGTTTAGGGTTTGCTGTCGCTGTGCCGTTCGTGTAGCCGTCAGCAGGCACAAAAATATTCGTTATCTCGCTCTGCCCGCCGCCGATGAAGTCCATCGGCGTTATCTTTGTGACATTGAAATTGGTAATCGAGCTTCCTGCAACGGCCGCGCCGCTTGCGGACAGGTTGCGCACCGAGAATTCAAAAGTTGCGTTGTCCCCAGGCATCAGAAATGACAGGAACTCTTTGCCACCTCCCAGCGATGACACAGGGCTCGGCTTCAGTATGTACGATTGCACGGCGAAATATCCCGTGGCAGCAACGGACATGTTGTTTGTCTGGTTTGCACCTACTGTTGCATTTACCGTCATCGAATAGATGCCGTCGGTGTTCGGCGCCGCGAACCTTATCTTGCACACGGTTTGTCCCGCGAAAAGATTTGTCGTTTTATTTGCTAATGCTATTGTAGGCACTGGTTCTGTGCTGCCATTGAGCACGTTCTTCAGCTCCACTGCCCTTAACGCAGTGCAGTTGACATCCGTGCCGCTGTTTGTAGTTATGCTCCCGTTGAGCAAAATGTCGTTGCCGCTGCTTAAATTGAAAATCAGAACATTGAACTCCACGTTGCCGCCTTTCTGGAAGGCTGACTGCGAGCCGAAGTCAAAGAAGAAGTCCTTGACTATTTCCATCTTGCCTTCAAGCGCCTGCACGGTCGCTGACGATGTTGACTTGACAATTTTTCCGGAAGCATTAGCCACGATTTCTATCTTGTACTCGCCCGCAAAGCTGCCGAACTGGCTCGTGTTGAATGTTCCGTTATATGTCCCGTCGGTTCCGGTCCCGTTGTGGGTCAGCGTCATGTTAACGATGGTGCCGTTCGGCAAGGTTATGAAGGCGTTTACTACCGCATTTGTTATCGCGTTGTTCTCGTCCCTGACCTTGCCCAGGATTGTTATGCTCTCTCCCTGGCCGAATGACGTTGCCGTGGAATTCGCCGTGTCCTGGATATTTGCAACAGCCACTACCGACGATTTGACCAGGAATATGGTTACGCCAACGCCCTCGTCAAAGAAGATTACGTATCTGCCGTCGGCTGCGGCGGGCACGGTTATGTTGTATAAAATTGTGTTCGTGTTTATGCTCGTGGTCAGGTTTGCTATGCCCCATCCCGTGGAAACTAAGCCGTTCGGGTTGAATATCGACAGGTTCGGGACAGTCGGCGATGTTCCCACGAACGAAACGTTTAATTCGAAGTAGGAGCCGTTTGCGAAAGGCGGCCTCTTGTTGGTGAAGTTGAAAGTGGCATTAGCGAGAGAACCCACCTTTATCTCAATGTTTTCCCTGATTACCGTTCCGTTATTCAGGGTTACGTTAAGGCTTACGTTGTATCTTCCTGTTGTGTTCGGCGTCGTGACATTGAATTCATAGAATCCTAGGCTGGAGAAGTTGGCGGAAAAAACGGTGAAATTTGAGCTGCCCAGATACCCCGTGACGTTTGTATAATTGCCCAGGGACGAATTGTCAAATTTTATGTACCCCTTCACCGTCAGGTTTGTGCCGTTGCGCGTGTAAAGCTTCGCGTCGGCGTCAATGTAGTCGGCGAAAGCCAGAGAACTTGCCAAAAGAACTAAAAATACTGTGAACATTACGGGAAAATTACTGCGTTTCATTCCATCACTTGAAAATAATGCTAACAAAAGATGGTTTTGGGCGGTATAAATAGTTTTTAAACTACGCCGGAAAAGAAAAAAGTATGAATTTATCATACTTAAAACCGGAGCGGAAAAATCCGGATTCTTCCGCGCCTTTAATTATCTGAAAGCAAAATGTAATCATGCTCCGACCCGCGCGCCTGGTGAAGCTGTACTGCTTCTTTCCGAAAAAATCTGCCGGTGTAGTCGCCGAAAGGCTTCAGGACATCGGACTTGTGCACCTGTTTGACATAAAGGAAGAGGACCGCTCCCTGAGGCCGCTGGCTGCTGCAAGCAGAAAAGAATCCGGTGAATTGAAAGAAAAACTGAAAAAATATTTGGCCGGGATGAAAAAAGAAAAGCCTCTTGAAATGCTGATAGGCCCCGGATACGTTGAACTGGGCAAAAAGAAAGACGCCGAGCTTATTGGAGAGGCAAAAAGCCTTGTGAAAGAAATTGAGAAAAGCGGGGATGGCGGAAGAAAGAGGCTCTACAGCAGGGTGCTGTCCGTGGCCGAAAGCCTTGAAGACCTTGAAAAAAGGCTTGACGCCATGGAAAAATTCGGTTCGACGCAGCGGACAGCTTCTTTCGCCTGCTTTGTGAAAGAAGAAAATGTGCCCGACGTCACGAACACCCTTGACGCAGTGGCAAAAGGCAAGTTCGCCTTTGAAGTGAAAAAAGCCGGCGATAAAGCCCCGACGCTGCTTGACAATGCAGCAATTGTAAAGCCCTTTGAAATCCTGACGGAAAGCTACGGGATGCCGCCGTATAATGGGTTTGACCCGACCTTGCTGCTGGCAGTGACGTTCACGCTGTTCTTCGGCATCATGTTTCCCGACGCAGGCTACGGAGCTGTCATCGCGGCGATGAGCGCCCTGGCGTATTATATAACAAGGAAGGCGTCAAGATTCGCCAGAAATTTAAACATCATACTGGTTTATTGCGGGCTTTCCTCAGTTGTCTTTGGCCTTTTTTTCGGCGAGCTTTTCGGTGTAAAAATACAGCCAATCCTTTTTGAGCCGACAAGGGACCTGATAGCGATATTCCTGATTTCAATAATCATAGGCATTGTCCACCTTTCTGCCAGTCTTGCATCAAGAGCGGCTGTGGAAAAGGAAAAGATTTATTCCCTTAGTGTCCTGGCTGCTCTCTGGTCTGCCGTGCTGTTCGCCTACTCAAGAGAAATGATTTATTTGGGATTGTTCGCCGCGGCTTTTGCCGTAATGCTCCACAAAAAGGGATTTTACGCTGCGAAGGATATTGCGGGGATTTTCACGAGAATCCTGTCCTACCTGAGAATAGGAATCCTGAGCATAGCCCACATATCGGTGTCAAGGGTTTTCGTGAACATAGCAATAAGCGCGCCGAAAACCCTTGAAGGGGTATTGCTTGCGGCGTTCCTCATAGTAATCGGCGTGTCCCTCTCGTTTGCCATAGGCGTCGCCGTCGTGTTCCTTCAGTCGCTGCGCCTCGAGTGGCTTGAGTTCTTCGGCGAGCTGGAAATGGGCGGCACAAAGTTCGAGCCGTTCCGCCGCAGGAAGGAATATTTGTATTAGGAGGAATATTTGTATTAGGATTTGCTCAAGATATGTTACATAATATCACGCAAATCCTATATAGAGAATTGCGTTTCGATGTAGCATAATCAACGCAATTCTCTATACTCAAAGACATTAATTTTTGTACAAATAATGTCTTTGGTATATCTGAATGACATTATAATATGTTCAATAAATTATGTCATTCAGTATATATTAAAGATTTCCTGCGCATTGCTAATTGTGATAACAAAAATTCTCGTGCCGACGGACGGTTCCGTGTTTTCGCGCAAGGCCTCAAAGCTTGCCATAGACATAGCCAAAGCCGCAGGCGCCGAAGTCGTCGCCGTGCATGTAATAGAGGTGAAACCGCCCAAGCTTCTGGAAGGAGCCGACATAGAAAAGCTGAAATCAAAACAAGCAGACGTATGCTTCAGGGATTTCGAGGAAGAGGCAAAGAAATCCGGCGTTGCCTTTGATTCGCGGATGCTGGTTTCCAGAAGCGTTTCAAAAACAATAATTGAATACATAGACGCGGAAAGCCCCGACATCGTTGTGATGGGCTCCAAGGGCCTTACGGGCCTGAAGAAGATAATGATGGGCAGCGTGACAACGGCGGTCCTGGAAAAAACTGCCGTGCCGCTGCTCGTGGTGAAGTAAACTTTTTCTCGATGCTGTCGCGGCATTCGCTTTCCGTCTTACTTAAGCATGTAGTCATCAATATTCTTCTTTGCCTTCTCCCTTTTCTTTTTGTGGTCTTTCAGGAACGCCGCTAATTTCTTTATCAACAGTTCCTTCACTTCGCCCGTGAACATCGAGCCGTTCCTGTAATTGCTGAAAATTTCTGAGATTTTTTTGTCGCTTTCCTCAAAGAGAAAATACAGGTACTGGCACGCCACGTCCACGTCAGGGTTGCCGCCCTTCTCCTTGTGTTCCTGTAATGTCCTTCCTCCGCCGGAAAATGCCGAGCGTATTTTTTTCGCGGCTGTCTCCGGGCTGTCGCTGAGAAATATGCAAGTCTCAGGCTTGCTCCCGCTCATTTTTCCGCCCTGCAGGCCCGGCATGAACTTGTGGTATGTCGATGACGGCTTCACCATGCCGACCTTCTCTGCCAAATCACGCGACAGCCGCATGTAAGGGTCCTGGTCGATGCCTATTGGAACCACGGTCGGTTTCGGCCCGCCAAAATCCTGCAGTTGCGGCAGCAGGATGTGCGCTGCTTGCACGATAGTGTAGAAAATAGCGCCCGGGTTCGTCTCGTTGTCAAAGCCGAATATGGCTTTGATAGTGGAAAATGTCGTGCGCGTCGATAATTTCACAGCCAGCTCATAAACCCGCTTCTCCTCCGTGGAAACGAAAATGTGCGTCCTGCCTTTCTTGAAGCCTAAAGCAATTATGTCTGGTATCACTTGTTCATAGGCAATCTGCGTAGCCTTTTCCAGCGAAGCCTGCTTTTTGAAAACGTAAGTCTCGTCGTTGCTTATTGGAATGAAAACGTCCGCGCCCATATCCTGGAAGAACAATGCCTGCTTCAGGAACAGCAGGTTTCCCAGATGCGGCGGCCCGCTCGGATTAAAGCCGGTCAGCACAGCGAACCTTTTCTTATTCATGATGGAATCGTAGATGCGCTGGAAATTCCTGTGCGCGAACACGATGCCGCGCCTGTACATGGGCGGAAGCTTCTTCCTGTCCATTTTTTTCATGAATTCATCTATCGGCTCGACGCCGAATTCTTTCATTAAAGCATCGTAGTCTACTTCCCCTTCCACGCCTGAAACGGTTACTTTTGCCATTAGAATCACTATGTTATTGTTGTTTATGGTTTTTATTTGGTTTAATGGTTCATCTGATGGTATACAGACTCCAGAAGTATTTCCATGCTGTCAATGATTTGGACGCCAAAGTCATTCTTTAATACAAGCTGGAGGTCTGTGCACCCCAGAACTATTGCCTCTGAGCCCCTTCCTTTCAGGTTTCTGATTACTGCTTCCATTGTATTAATATCATCATCCGAAACCCTGTTTTCCAGTATCTGAACTATTATTCTGGATATTTCTTCCTGCTCGTCTTTTTCAGGCAGGATAACCTTTATGCCGTTGTTCTCCACCGGAATTTCGTATAGTTTGCTTTCTATTGTCTTGGCGGTTGCAAGCAGCCCGACCTTTTCAAGATTGTTTTCCTTCACGGCACTGATGGTTTCGTCTATTATGCTCAAAATCGGCGCTCTGGATTCTTTTCTCAATTCATCTATGAAAATATGCACAGTGTTGCATGGAATTGCTATGAAATCCACTCGGCTGTAATTAAGTCTTTTGATGCTTTCCTTGAGAAAAGGCAGCAGTCTGCCTTCATTCACGGAATTCTGTATTATATCTCTTTCCAGATGGAAGGGGAACGGAACGTTGTCTATGATTATCGATGGATACGAATCACCGTTGTTCCTGAATTTTTTTATCAGTTCCAGATAAAATTCCGCGGTCGTTTCGGGACCCAGACCGCCGACTATTCCTACGGATTTCATATTAACGCCCTCTGGTAAGGTTCCAGGATATTCTGCACAACAAGGCGCTGAGCGGTTTTTTTCAGCTTGTTGCCGTTCATGGAGTTTATCTGCTCTTCCGCAAGGCATTCTACCCCTCTCATGTAACCTGCAACGGAAGCGACCCTCAGGAAATAGCGCAAAGCCTGGTCGTTGGCCATGGAAAGCTTTGTCAGGGCTTTCCGATGATTAAAATCATAGTCTTCAAGAAAAATTCTCTGCCCGATTTCTCCGTTCTCCCCGTTTCCCCTGTCGCCCGGTATATAATGCACAACTTTCTGCGGCTCTCTCGTGTCCAGAGCATACGCATCGGTCAGATAAGCGAAATATAACGGCAGGCCTATTTTTCTCATTATAAAATCGTAAGCTGTTTCCTGGGAAGGCCCGACTTTCACCTCTATTCCTCTTGTCCTGTTGAGGAAAGCCGTGCACGCGATTTCATTGAGCGGGTAATTTATCGCATCGTCCATAAATTTTCGTCTTTTGGGAACGGTTTCCAGAAGAAATCCTTCCATTCCGCAATCCAGCACCCGGCTGTGCATTTCCATGACAACTGACTTGTATTCCGGCGTCCTCATGAAATCAGAAGAAACGATTATTTCAGGAAAAAATCCGTAAACGTCGCCCAGCCTTTTCAGCGCCTCCTGCGTCTGCCCCAGATAAAAGGCAACTTCCTCTTCGGGCACACTATTGAAACGCTGGAACTCATCAACAAGCAGCAGGTGGTATTTTCCCGCCTCGCGTCCCGCCAGAAAAACGGTCGCTACATCTATCGGCACTCTCTGGCCGTAATTCATGCCGAGAAACGCCGATTTCTGCGCCAAATCAATCCCGATAGGGTCCGTGGATTGTACAAGGCTCGGCGGTTTTGTTTCGTTCATTTTTCATCGCCTATCGTAGTTTTTCAAAATATGATGAACCAGATAATCCGGCAGAAGCCCCGCTCTCCCTCTCATCCTGATTTTAACGGATTGCCCTTCCATTTTAGAAAGCGTTTCTAATTTTTCTCGAGGAAATATGTCATTACCAGATAGAAGAATTGCTGATAATTCATCATGATAACTAGCTACAGGTTTTCTCTCGCAAGCAAAATACATGCCAGTAAATGTCCTTCCTGTTTGTATTTCTGTAGCTTCGATTGATACTTTTCTTCCGTTGGTGGTGGAATAACTCGTAATATCAAATGGAGAAAGTTTTCCTCCTGTAGGCACTGCATAACTAACCTTCATTTCCTGTCCTACATCAACCTTGTCTAACCTCAAAGTTCTCTCTGGTCCAACAAGGATATTCAGAAGTGTACTAGCTAGTGCCATTTTTCATCGCCTCAAAAATTCCGACTCATTGTATTCTACCATACCGGCATCCTTCAGTCTGTTCAGCAATGTTTCGTAGTCACTTTTCGGCAAGCTTGCAAAGTATATGGTTAATGCTTTGATGAAAGCTTCCGGTTTTTCTGAAGGGCTCTCAAATTTGTGCACAGAGGCATTGGGTTTAACCCCTATATGATAATCCAAGCTTCCGTCATTGGTTTCCATTACAATCACCTCGAAAATTCTCGTTCAGAAAATAAACCTTCCTTCTTCTATCCTGAAAGGAACCTCTGGCAGAAATCAAGCCTAGAGAAACCAGCTGAGCCAAGGCGTACTTTACAGCGCGCTTCGACAACCCCGTTTTGCTCCGGATATAGCCTTGGCTTATGTCATTACTGATGCCAGGGCGTCGAAGAGCTCCGAGAACTAATTAAATCCAGTATCCTACTTTCCGATTTTGTCAGACTGATTCCAGGGTTGCATCACGATTCACTTCACCTATAATGTAAGTCAGTTTTTAAATGGCTAACGATAGGTGCAAAAATTAATCTAACGCATCGGCAACGCTGCGTATCTGGTGTCTCTGCTTTCCCACAAAAGCCTTAGGTTCTCCCTGTCCACAGGACTCCACTGAGCGGGGCGCGATTGTTCCAGCGGAAAATGTTTTCTTGCAATTCTTTCGGCTTCCGCTTTGTCAGGAAGAACTCTGTTATCGCCGTAAGGCCTAATTGCAACCTTTCGAAGATTATAGCCTTGATAGAGACCAGAAACCGAAAGTCCGTTGTCCAACAGAACCTCTTCAGCACTGAGGGATAGGTTGTCGCCCGGCGTTGTCCGGTTTTTCGGAACCAGTTCCATGGAACCGTTCTCAAAGGATATTTGGTAGATGCTCATGCTGTTATTTTCCCGGTTTTCTTATTAATATTTTCCTGCCAGAAATATTCCAATCGGAATAAAGAAACAAATGATTTAAAAGGTTTTCTGTCAAAATTTATTCATGCTTCCGGAAATTGGCGAAATAAAGAGAAGGCGGATGCGACTCGGGCTGAAGCAACTTGAGCTTGCGCGCGCCAGCAACGTCAGCCAGTCGCTGGTTGCCAAGATAGAATCAGGAAAGCTCAATCCTTCCTATGAAATTGCAAAAAGAATTTTCGCCGCGCTGGACCACCACGAGCGCGGAGAGGAAAAGAAAGCGAAGGACATAATGGCGGAGAAGCTGATTTTCGCGAGAAAGACTGATACAGTGAAAGACATTACGACAACGATGAAGAAGCACGGCATATCGCAGCTGCCTGTGCTGGACAAGAACGCAATTATCGGCAGCATCTCGGAGAAGGCTATAATGGATCACATAGGCAACGGCGGCGACGTCAGCAGCCTCAGTGTGGGAAAAATTATGGAAGAACCCTTCCCTACTGTCGGCGAAAGCGCGCCTGTGTCGATGCTGAAGTCCCTGCTGACTCACAGCCAAGCGGTTGTCGTGATGAAAAATAGCAGGCCCGAAGGCATTATAACCAAGTCGGACTTGCTGAAGATGGCGAGATAGAGTAATTTATCTTAATTTTATCAGCTTCAGGCACTTTATTTTTCCGAAATGTTTTGTATCATCCGTGAACAAGGGCGTTTTAGAATCAATGGCGTGCTGCGCGATTATGGCGTCATTAATCAGAACATGTTCAGTTAGTTCTAATGCCTTTTCAATCGTTTCCTTCTCAACAGGAATGTAAACAAAGCTTTTGCTTGACAAAATATTTTTTGTTCTTTTCAATGCTTCTTCATGATTTTTTATAATGCTTAATTTGTGAAAAACTTCAGAAATAATTATTGTGTTGATCAAAATACCTTCCTCGGCAAAACTAGATAGTTTTTCCACAGCAATTTTATGTTCTGGGTATTCTTCTGTCTCCGAAAAAATTATAACATTAGAATCGGCGAGAATCATGGAAGCCACATTTCTTCTTCAATTTTCTTAAGGTCAATTTTCTTCAATTTTTTAGGGTCTACGTGGATTGGATTTCTTATGTCGTTCAAAAACGGATCGACTTCCTTAACAGCTTTATCATCTTTTAGCTTTTTCAGGACAATAGAATCCTTATCAACCTGAAGTCTAAAACGCTGGCTCTGCTTCAGTCTTATATTTTTTCTTACCTGCTTCGGCAGGACAATTCTCCATTTTTTGTCTATTTTCACGATAGCCATATTTTGACCCACTAATATGTGGGCTAATTCTTATTTAAAGTTATTTCTTTCTTCCCCAGACGTAATAGTATTCCGTGAACTTTTTCTTCTCTTTTCTGATGCTGAAAGAAACGCCCAGCCCGGAAAACAGATGGCTTATTTTCTGCTCGTTCTCAAGGAAATCGTTCGCCGGCAGCCCGAATGACCTGCCGAAGCTGAGAAATGAAAAGGAGCCGCCTTTTTTCAGCGTTTTGAACATTTTTCTCAGAGAGGCCTTGGGCTTGTCCAGATATTCCAGAACGCCGACGCAAACCACGGCGTCAAAGGAGTTTTTGGGGAAATCCGCGCTGTCTTCCTTCACGAAAACAACGTTGGGCATCTTTGACTTTTTTGCCTTGTCCAGAGCCTTTTCCAGCTGCTTCTGGCTCAGGTCAACCGCAACAACCCGCTTCGCTTTCCTGGCGACAGCCAATGCAGTTGTTCCCGAGCCGCAGCCGAAGTCCAGGACAACGCTGCCTTTTTTCAGTCCAAGCCTTGAAACCACAAGATTCACTTCCCTTTTGCCGTACCATACCGAGAACAGTTTTTCCCAGAAAAACGAGGCGTCGTTGAAAAATCCTTCAACGAATTTCTTGTCATGCTGCAGCTTGATTATGGCATAAAGAGGGAATCCCATGAGAACCAGTATCAGGCCCAGCAAAAATATGTCCGCAGCGCCGGGCACTGTTTCTATCCATATGCTTAACAACAATATATTGAAAGCAGCGACAAGGAGCGGCAGCTTGTCGTTCATCGGGGAGGTGTAGCCGCGTTTTCCCCGGTATGTTCTGCTTAATTTGACAACGCAAAGAAGCACGACAGAATAAACTATGACAACAAGCGGTATGAGAAGCGATATCAATATCATGTAACTCCCGAGACCAATTATTGTTACCAAAGAAGACACAATAGTCTGGAAAATTATCGCATTGTGCGGCGTCCTGTATTTTTTGTGAACTTCCCCGAGGCTTTTTATCAGGACGCGGTCGCGGGACATGGCGTAAAGCAGCCGCGGCGAGGATACCATCCAGCCGGCTGCTGTTCCTATAAGTGGAATAAAAACGATGATGGCAAACAGCGGTGCAAAATCGCTGCCGAAAATCTTTGAAGCGATAAAAACGAGAGGCGCCTGCTGGGCGGAAAATTCTTTCCAGTCAGCAACGCCCAGTGAAACAAATACAATCAAGATTGATATGACAGCAATTATAGATGTCGCAATCACAAGAATTTTAGGCAGTGTTTTCCTGACATCCTTGATTTCTTCCGCAAGGTATGTAGTTGTTTCCCATCCGAAAAATGTTTCTGATATGAAATATATGGCAAGGAATATCGAACTGGCAGGGAACAGAAAGAAAGGATGAAAGTTGGAATAATCGACCTTTAGCATGCCCGGAAATATTATGAAGAGAAGCGAAAGCGCCGTTACAATGCCGAAAATCAGGAGCAGCCTTGACGACCAGTCGATGCCCCGGTAATTTATGTAATTGAAAAGTATTATTATGAAAAGCGACGCAATAATGTAGAAGTTCATTCCCTGCAACGGAAAAAGATAGTAGAGGGATCCGACGACGAGCATCGCTATTGTTATGTTGGCGATGATCCATGCAGTCCATCCCATGATGAAAGACCACTTCTCGCCGAAAGCCCTTTTAACGTACTCGTAAACGCCTCCGGCCTTAGGGTACATAGAAACAAGCTCGGCGAAGCACATGGAAATAAGTATAGCAATAGCGCCCATGACTGCCCACGATATTAGGGATGCGGGCCCTGCGTAAGCGGCGCCTATTGCAGGAAGAAAGAATATTCCTGTGCCGAGTATCGCATTTATGGCAAGGAGCAGCAGCGTGAACTTGCCTATGCTTCTCTTGAGCTTCATAGAACCGCCAGCGATATTAAGTATAGGGCGTACAGCCCTATTAATGTCGTTCCTGCAATTCGGTCGAAGTGCATCCTTGTCGCGATGAGCAGGAAAACCAAGGATGTGAAAATAAAGAAGCCTAAGACAAACGATTCTACTGTTCCTATGCTTATCGGGTTTATTACCGAGGAAATGCCCAGAATAAGCGTAAGGTTTGTGACTATCGAGCCTATCGTATCGCCCACAGCAAGCCCGAAGTCTTTCTTTCTCAAAGCAGCGATATTGACGCTTAGCTCGGGCAGCGTGGTGCCCAGAGATATGATAGTTGCACCTATTATCGTTTCGGCTATTCCAAATGACTTGGAAATGTTTACAGCGCTTGTCGTTACAAAATAGGCGCTTGCAACGACAACAAGAACCGATGCCACAAGCTCCGATGCGGCTTTCATTTTTTCTGTTGCAGGCAGGTTCTTGTTATGGTTCATGCCGACATCTATGCCTTCTTTGACAATCTGCTCCAAAAAAACGTAGAAAAGAATTACAGCAAACATGCCGACCGCGATATTTGAAACCTTTAGCACCAGCAGAAACAGCGCCATTATTGTCGTGATGATAACGGCCTGGTCAAGCTCGATGAAATCCTTTCTCTTCGGCCTGAATCCTGCAAAAATCATTATGCCAAGGACGAGCGTCAGAAGCGTTATGTTCGCGCCCACAAGATTGCCGAAGCTCAGCTGGTTTTCCTTTGCGGCAGCGGAAATGACCGCTATTGAAAGCTCAGGCAGCGATGTCGACAGCGCGATGAAGACGAAGCCGATGACGAAATGGTTTATGCCGGTGAGCTTCGAGAGCCGCGCCGCTTTCTTCACCGTGATGCCGCTGAATTTTGCGAGAATAAGCAATGCAACGGCAAGTATGACAAAATCCAGAGCCATAAATCTATTCTGTCCGGATATTTAAAATAGCCGGATCCAAAATTTATTCGAGAAAAACCGCAAGAATTCCGGGGTTGCTGGCAAGGTACAGCGCAAGCAGTATGTTGAATATTACGTTCATCAGTTTTTTCGGCGTCAGCGGTAGCGCTTCCAAGGCGAGGTCAGTCAGAAAGTTCATCAGGATTTTCAGAAGAAAAACCGCTGTAAATATGATGAAAAAGTCAAAGCCTTTCATGAAATGCGCAGCCAGGGTCGACAATGCGTCTACGAAATGAGGGGCCATCGGAACGAAAGGCATTATATCCCCGCCGAAAAGGTAGAATTTCAGTGCGTCAAGCAGAATTGATATTAAAAACACGTATAGAAAAGCGAAAAAGCCGAATTTGATTCCTATGATCACCGCCAGGAATGTTGTAAGCTCTATTCCTATGCTCCACAGGCGCGCCCCGCTCAGGATTATCTTGTCAAACCAGAGGAGAAAGAAAATAAGAGTAAGGAGCCATCCTCCGATGACATAAGAAATCACTATGCCTCCCAGAAAAGTGTATACGAACGCGTCCCGCTTCCATTCCATGGTAAAAAATTAAAAGAAATCTATAAAAAATTCAAAACCCAGCGTGAAATTATTTTGCGCCGACGGTATTTATAAAAATTTCCCGGATAAAATTATGCCCAGAGTATTAGAAAATCATCCGCCGAAATAGCGCAGGAATCCCAAGTCTACTATGTAATTTTCGCTTGCGCGCCCGCCGAGCGGCTGGCTGACTATTGATGCTTCGCTTTCGTAGTTCTGGCTGGTTCCCTTTATGACTGCCACACTTATCCTGATTCCCGGCGGCTCTTCAAACGCCTGGGCTGCTGACAGCCAGCTTATTGTGTTCAGCAGTAACCTGCTTCTTGTTGCTGCATCGCTGACGGAATCCAGGGAGAACGCCATGTAAGCTATTTTCTGGCTGCCTTGGTAAGCGACGATGGCTGATTTGCCGCTGTTCCATCTGGCGACTTCAATGCTGTTGCTGGTGACAGAATCAGGATAAGGTCCTGCGGCGCTGTTGATAAGTATCCTGCCTATTCCTGATGTTATTTTGTGCGCTGTTGTGCTTATGTAATTGGAATCCTCGGCTATTATGTCCTTGTCAATGCTCACGGACAGGCCGCCCACGGTGAAATTGCTGTTGTCAAAGGCTATGTCAGAGCCTTCTATGATTATTCTTTTGGCTTCGCTGAGCAGGGATGCTTCCGTCGCGTTAAGAACGCCGCCCCAGTAATCGCCCGCGCTCCATATCACGATGTCATGCTTCTTTATTTCCTCCTTTGAAGGCATTCCTTTCTCGCTCTGCTTCCATGTTTTGAAGCAGTAGCCGCCGGATTTCAGTATGTTCAGCGTATCTTCTACGCTGCTGCCGTTCCCTGAAACGAAAGGCGCGTCGTTGTCTTCAACAACCAGAACGCTCGCATTGTTGCAGCCATATAGGGATGATGTGTATCTTTCGGTTGTTCCTCTGGATACATCCTTCGACTGAGCGACAAGTTCATGCACCCCGCTCTCGGTTTTCCACAAAAATTCCTGGCTTTGGGTTGAGCCGGGAATAATCGAGCCTGTTTTCTTGCCCAGCGATTTATTCTCGACAAACAGTTCTGTTTCATAGCCTGTTGTTGCGCCGCCTGCGTTCGAGATGTTTGCAGTTATTTTGGTTGTGTTGCCGCTTCCCGTGGATTCAGGCACGGACAGCAACGTCACCAGCCTGGATTGCGCAGGAGCGACGCTTACATTAATCTTCATGGAATTGTTGAAATAGGTTGTTTCGGCAATTGCAAATTCCGGGTTTATGAAGAATTCTATCTCATGATTGCCCTCTATCAACAATAGAGATATTTTAGCTCTTTTACCTTCTGCAGCGACTGTTTTTTGTCTGATTCCATCAACATACGCAGATACAAACAATTTGGGAGGTGTGTAATTTTCCAAAAAGATGAAAAGTTCATAAGGATTTTTTAGTTCAAGTGAAAACTCAGCTTCAGAAGCGGCTGAGATAAATGTCGGATACGTTGTATTTTTTATGGCTGAGTCATCAGTAGCTTTTTCAATAAGCCATTTTAATGTATTGTTGGCTAAAGTTTTCTTTTCGCTGTCGACCAGAGAGTCAAATAAAAACGGCATGAACAGAACCCTGCTGGAGCCTTCATAAGCAACCAATGAAGATTTTCCAGAGCCCCATGATGCTATCTCAACGCCGCCGTTTGCCGGTGTAACTGTCTCAGGCGATGCGGATAAATTTCCTAACTTGAGCGCCGACAGGCCTTCTACAACAGGGTGCCTTCTTGTCACGTTTATTTCTGACAGTGACTGTGTTGTCAATACATTTTCAGTTATAACAGCATGAGCCACTTCTTTCATGAAATCGTCGTCAATATGCCTTGATGCGATGTCCTCGCCTTCGAGGAGCAGTTTTCCCTCAGAAGCTGTATAATTCTTCAGCAAATCAGCGTCTGCATCATCTATGTTTACCTGGTCGTTGCCCTCGCTCCATATTACGGCCGGGAATTTTTTCATGTGTTCAAGATTTGGTTGGCCGAATATCTTCTTGTCCCAGCGTATCGGGCAGTATGTGCTGTTCAGCGCTTTTTCAAAATCGTTATCACTGTCCACTAGAAGAACTTTTTCTTTTGTGCAAGGCTCAACATTAATTTTGCTAACATTTGTAAACACGCAGTTGTCAAACTCATCGCATGCTTTTATCTTGAAAGGAACAGAACTTACATTGCTTACAATTTTTATTTCAAAATCATAGGAACTGTCGGAAAATCTGAAAAGGCTCCCTTTTACATTAGGGAATTTCGGGCAAACAGCTCCTACTACAGGCAGACATGTAACGTTTTCTGAGACTGTTTCAACTGATTTCACAGAGCTGTCGTCAGAAACCTTTCCTCTTATAATAAAAGGCTCGTCTTCTTTGACTTTGTTGTTGAAGCTTATTTCGTCAATTTTTGGCAGATTCTTGTCTATTATTCTTATTGTCTGGTTACTGCTATCATAGTTTCCTTCGTAGAAAACATTGAAGCTTACTGAATAATATCCGGTTTTTTTAGCGACAAATGTCCCGTTCAAGGTCTTCTGTGAGGCTGCAGGAACATCAGTATAGCCCATGTCAACAATAGAATAAGAATCATTGTCCTTGTAAACAACCGTTTCTGTATGAACGCCAATTGTCATGTTCCAGGGGTTTTCAAATGCAATGCTTACTGGAATTTCTTTGTTCACCTCCGATTCCGTAGGAACATATGAGGAAACTATCCTTAATATTCTTGGTACAGTAACGTTCATCTGTTTTGTAACGTTTTCTCTCCTGTTCCCATAAATTATTGACGCCTTGGATGAGTAAATGCCTCCGGGAATGCTCATTGTTTCTTTCAGGATGAATTTCTTTTCTGATGCAGGGGATATCTCGGATATGTCAGAGCCGAAAACGTCAAAGGATTTGCCGCTGCTCTCTATTCTTATTTCAACTGAAGCGTTCACGGCAAAGGAATCGTTATTTTTTGCCGTTACTTGGAATTCAGCTGCGCTTCCTTTTTCAGACTGCTGCGGCGATACGAAAGAAGTTATTTCAACGGAATCGGGGACGAAAACGGTGAAATTTTTCTGGAATACGCTTCTCTTTCTGGTTCCGTCTTCCAAAAATTCTATCCTTAAAGTGTAATCCTTCGGTTCGCCTGAAGCCCAGGTAAAGTTGAATGTGTGCTCTTCGTCGCCTCTCATGTCCAGCGTTTCGCCGAATGTTTTCCTGTAATCCCCGCCTATCTCGCTTATTTCCATTCTGGATTCAACTTCGTGCGATATAGTATCGGTATTTTTGTATCTTGCAGAAAATCCGTACTGCCTGTTTGTCGTGAATTCTCCTGGCATTGCAACAATGTAGTCTGTCAGCTCAAACAATGCAGAAAGGTTGGTAACATGATTATCCGCATCAGACGAGAAAACCGTAGCCGTGTAGTTTCCAAGCATGGCGTCAGCAGGGAATCTGTATATTTTATCCCATAAAAATTCTCTTTGCTCTAATTGTATTGTAACCGCGCTATTATTTGGAGCCGTGAAAACAACGCTTACGCTTTTCACCCCTTTGTTGTCGGTCGTGTTCACGGCCAGAAGCACTTCTTCCCCCCTGAAAATAATCCTGGAAAGGTTGAAGCTGTATATGATAGGCTCGTCGGACTGGTATATGTCAATGCTGACCCTTACCGTCGCGTTCCTGTCGTTCGTTTCCACGGCAATATTCTCGCTGAATTTTCCCAGACCGAAAGAAGCCGGGTTGAATTCTATGTCCATGTATTCGTCGGTCACCGGCTGGACTACGCTGCTTGTCAGGGAAACTTTCAGCCTTCCGTCATGTGTTGCATTGCTTATAACCAGGTCTTTCGCTCCAGTGTTGTTCATCTTAACCCGCTTCTTGACCTGCCTGCTTATCGGCGTTTCTACTGTTACGTTTTCATCCAGACCGATTTTCGGCGGTATTATCTTGCCAAGTTTCACAAGGCCCGAGCCGTGCTTCACGTCCCTGCCAGCAGGACCTAAATCCAGTGCATTCAGTTCAATCAGTTTTTTGATTTGGCTAGGGTTAAGTTTCGGATTCGCTTCCAGAAGCAAAGCCGCCGCGCCGGCAACATGAGGCGCTGCCATGCTGGTCCCCCGAAGCAATGAATAGCCTCCTCCAGGAACAGAAGAATTTATCCACTCTCCAGGCGCGACCACGTCCGGCTTTGTCCCGTAGCCGGATATTTCTCCATAGCTCGAGTAACAAACATATTCATTTCTCTTGTCAACAGATCCTACCGTAAGCGCGTAAGGCGAGCATCCGGGAGTTGTGACGCCTAAGTAGGATCCGCAGTTTGAGCTTGCGCAATTCAGCTCTCCGCAGTTCCCGGCTGCGACAACAACGAGAACCCCGCGTTCAGTCGCGTCTTTTATTGCGAGGGATTCGGGCGATGCGAAAGGATTCGAGCATTCCGGCGACCCGAGGCTCATGATTATAACATCGGCACCGTCATCCGTGTTATTGTCGCCGTCAGGGTCAACAGCCCAGTTTATGGCTGCTATGATGCCGCTCATGCTGCCACTGCCAGAGTCGCCCAGAACCTTCGCGTTGTACAGAAGCACGTCCGGCGCAACTCCTTTCAGCGTTCCGTTGCCTGCTGCAATCCCCGCAACGTGCGTCCCGTGGCCATAAACATCCGTTGAACTGCCTTCCCCGGTGAATATCTTTTCCTTCACCACCTTGCCGCGGAGAATCTCGTGCCTGGAATCAATGCCCGTGTCCAGAACAGCGATCTTGATGCCTTTGCCCGTATAGCCCTTTGCCCACAGGGAAAGCGCCTCTATCTGCGGCACGCTCTGTTCAAGCATCGCATACACCGGTGTGTCTTGCCATACGCTGACAACGCTCACGCCGCTTGCTATGCTTTGAACCTTGTTTCCGGGAATTTCGGCTACAACGATGCTGCCGACGGAATAAGAGCCGGAAACGCTTCCTCCGGCTTTTTCTATCTCGGAAGAAACCTTTTCAAACTCCGAATCGTCCGAAACGTGGAGCAGCACTTTAACCTTTTCATCGGGCTTTTTTTGTATCTCCGATTTGAGCGCAGGCTGTATCTTTTCCGCCGGCGGCGAACCACCGCCACCACCGCCGCCCCCTCCGGTCCTTGTGATATTTGTGGCGTTTGTTTTCGGTTTTGTTTCATTCCCGGAAAGTTTTTGCCCCTCTATGGTATTTTTCTGAAAATCAGGCAAAAATGCGGCGACATCCCTTATCTTTGCATCCGCAGTTCTTTCGGGTAGTTTCCCTGAATTATCCTGGGCTACGTTTCCTGTAGCGTTTTGCATGCTGAAGAATAATAAAACAGCGGCTACCAGTAACGCCGCGACGCCGACCACAACCCGATTTTTCATAGGGACGCCTAGGTTATTTTTCTTTTCTGAATTTTCCCAGTATCTTGGAAAAGAAGCTTTTCTTTTTTCCCTGCTTTTCTTCGCTTTTTTCTTTTAGTTCGTCTTTCTTTTCAAAATCCTCTTTCTTTATCCACTTCGTGCCTTCGGGATCAACGTTCCAATAAATCGCCCTTTTTTCCGGAACGTCAGACTTTATCTTGAAACCTAATTCTCTCAATCTTTTCCGAATCCAGTAGCGAGGGCCTATTTCTTTGCCATCTGCTCCAACGCCTCTTTTACCTAGCCAAACTTTTTCCGAATGTTCCTTGATTATGGAAATCAAATCTTTTCTTGAAAGCTTTTTCTTGTAGTTCTTTTTGATTTTAGCAAGAGATTTATCTCTCAAAAATTCATGACTTTTAAAACCTGGAAACCATTTTCGACTTATTTGATAATTTTTCAAATATGGTACAATGCAGAAATCGTAAGGGTCTCTGTAGTATTCAAATGCACACACTTCAAGATTACTTATTTCATCGTTATCTCCAACTCCATACGCGCAAGCCGGATCAATTTCAGCTATTTTGTCGGCTATTGATTCAATTAGAATTTCATAATATCCGTGATTAGACGTTTCAAAATGAAATCCTACTAAAGGCTCTTCAAAAATTTCTCCTGATTTAGCTGTTTTAATTTTGAAAGCTCCTGCGCCTTTTTCACGGTCCTTATTGTCGTAAATATAGTATTGGCCAATTTCGTCAATTTTATCTGAGACAAGATTTCCGCTTTTCATTAAAGCTTCAAAAAGCATTTTCCTTGATTTTTCTATATCAGAATCTTTTTCCAAGATTACATTGACGTAATATCTTACTCCCATTTACGGACCTCCTGATTTGAATTTATCCACTAGTTGTCTAGCTATATTCTCAAAATCTATGCCTTTAATAATGTCAAAATCAGCATCAAATCCTTTTTTTGTAAGTTCAGAAACTGTTTTTTGGAGTTTCTTTGTAAGTGCAAAATCCTCTTTACCAGCCATCAAAAGTATAGAAGGTTTTTCGCCAAAAATTTTTTCTATTTCTTTAGCTCTGCTTATTAAATCATCTAAAGACTCTACAGTGGCATGTTTGACATCAAGATAAACTATTTTTTCATCAACAATAATAAGACCGTCTATTTCTTTTATTGCAGACCCTACTCTTTTACCATTAACAACTTTATAAATCTCATATGTTCCTCTAGAAACATCTTCAACTAGTTCTCGGGTTCCGTCTGGAGACAAATATCGCTTTCCTGCTGAGAAATCTAAAAATCTTAATTTGACTCCTTCCTTTTCGGCTTTTTCCTTAATTATATTTAGATAAACTTTGTTTGTTACCCTTTCAGGAAGATATCCTTTAAGAGCATCTATCTTTTTCAAATCATTTTCAGCATTGAATAGATTTTTAGGCAAATCTTCAGGCTTGAGTCCTTTAAGAAACGTCTTAGATTTTTCCGTTATTTCTGGAGCGTGCCTTTCACCAAGTTTTGCAATGTATTTTCCGACATTTCTGAATCCTTTGAAAATATATTTTGCTTCTTTCGCTATCCATTCAACAGCAACATCGATTTCGCCTTTAGCGATTATGTAAGCTTTACCTACTCTATTTATTACTGTTTTTCCAAAAGGCAATGCTTCCAAACCTTTTACACCATAGAAAGCTATTTTGGATCCTACCTTTTCAATTATTTTATCTATGAAAAATCCTGGGACAAAACTTACACCGAAAAACACTTGTTCCGAACCGCATTTTTCCCATATTTCTCCACCGCCTATAAATTTACCCATGCAGTACGGAAGCGGCTTATTGCCTACAAGGCATTCATTCATAATACTTGTGCATTTGTTGACAGCATCCATGCCTTCTGAACTAACAGCGCACTGACACAGATCATATGCGGTCCATGCGATAAACCCAACGTAAAGAGCGTATCCTATTAATACAGGTAAAAAAGTAGTTCTTACTTTACCGTTTTCATCAGTTTCCAAAACCATTATATGTGTGGAATTGTATTGTTGAGATTTTACAGGGAAAAGATTCGTATTATCAAGTTTAACTAAGATTTCAGTTTTAAATGCCGTTATAGTAATATCTTTTTCATATTTCATTATTTCAGAAGAAACATAATCTTTTGTTATGTTTACAAATATTGATAATTTATGATTACCAAAATCAACATCGTTTATTATAACTTTTCCAAAGGGATTGCTTAATTTTCCTTCTTGGCTGTTATCTAATATAACATAAGCATTCGCAACAGGAACTTCCTGTTCACCTGTAACGTTTATCTTCAGTGTGGCTTTCCTCGAACACGCGCAGTCGAAAACGGCAGAAACGGTGCTGCTGCTACTTACGAAAATATTCTTTGTGCCGCAAGTGCTGCCGCTCGGGCAGTAAACCCCGACCGTGTGGGTCCCGCTTGAAGCGGAAGTGGAAAGTTTTCCTGAATTGTCGGTTTCTCCCTGCAGCGTGCTGTCCATGAAAACTTTGGCCTTGGGGAGCGCGGCTCCGCTGTCCTTGGCTGTGACGACTACCCGGCCGGCATTGTCATATACGGTTATTTTTTTTACGATTGTTGCCGAATTGTATCCGGGCTTGCTTGCCGTTATGCGGAAATAGTTCAGCCCTGTTCTCGAAGCGGTTGTCGTGTATTCGTATCTTCCCGAGGAGTCCGTCTTCGACGAAACGTATTTCTGCGCCATAGGATCGTAGATTGTCAGGTCAGAGCCAGTCACAGGCGAAGAAGAAGTGGCCGTGCTGATTGTTATTCTGGCGCTGTCTCCTTTCCTGTACACCTCGTTTCCTGTTGCCGTCAATATAATGTTCTGCGCTGCCGCGCATACCTGGCATTGAAATTCCAGGTTATCGTTGTCGCCGTCCCAGTCGGTGATTGCAGATTTTGTAGCGCAGCTTACCCCGCTTTTGCACCTGATTTCAACATTATGCGTTTTTCCGCAGGAAGAATCCGTGACGCTTAGCAAAGCTTTTCCTGAGATGTCCGTTGTCGTCGTAAAGGAGCCGTCGAGATAAACGTTCGTTCCCTGAAGCGGGTTTCCGTATCTGTCTCTTACGTACGGCGTTATCGTTCCTCTGCATGTGGTAGGATTGGACGTGCATGTGGAAGGGATTGCGGGATAAGCCGAAGTGTACCTTGTTTTCGTGCTCGAAGGGCAGCTTCCGACTATTTCGGCCTTGGATTCGTAGCTGCCTGATTGCCACGTGCCGCCGGAGGGAACCCATTTTACCCACCAATAATAGTTTCCTCCCGCATCCATTATGCCGCTGTTTGAAACCTTATCGAGCTGTATCCCGTCGCGGTAAAGGTAGAAGTTTATCTTGAAAGGGATGTTAGTCGTTTTCGTGTTCCTGAACTCGTGATGCGTTATTATGTTGTCCCTGCACCGGTTGTCCTGGCCTACGTAGGATCTTGTCGTCTCGAAATCGCAGTTTTCGCACGCTTTTGCGGAGAATGTTATGCGGGTGTAGTCTATGTCTTCTGTCCTGCATTTCGTTACAAACTTCCCCTCTACGGTGTATGTGCCGTCAAGAGGCCATCCTCCCGATGGCGGGTAATTGACCAATGTCCATCTGACTTCCGTCCTTGCCGGGAGCTTCTCGTTCGCCTTTGTGATGGAGCCAATCACTTTGCCTTGGGGATCGTAAAGATTGAACGTGACATCGTAGGTTATTTCCGCGTATGTGGGATTCTCGAAGAAATGATATGTAGTTACGTCCTCCCTGCAGCTGAAATCCCTTTTGTCCATCCTGACGCTTATGGCATTTCCCGAGCATGTGGTGCAGGTGTTTGACTTGCACATCTCGTCCGATTTGCTGCAGTGAGAGTCCTGGGTGCATAGCATGTTGACGTAAACATCCTTGGAATGTTCGGTGCCGTCGATATTGTCATGCGTGACGAATTTCAGTCTCCATTTTCCGGCATAGCCTAATCTTAATTCAAACCACTGAGATACGCACAACCATGGGGAATTCCCGGAATTCTTGAAATTGGATTGTATATAGTATTGTCCGTTATTCCATTTGAGCTGGTTTCCGCCAGAATCATAAAGATAAACTCTTTGGTAATAATCCCATCTCTGGTTATGGACAACATCGTTCACTCTCTGGTAAACGTAAAACCTGTCCCCGCTTTTTACAGAACTTATCTGGTTGCAGCTTGATTCCCAGTTCCCGCAGTATTGGCCGCTGGGCTGGTTCGAGCAGAGCATGTGGTTGCTCGTGTAAATCTCGGCGGAGAAATTACCGCTTTCTGCGATTCCGCTTGAGGATGATGTTGCGTCGCCGACAAACCCTCCTGACGCCGTTACAAGCGGCGCAATGGTCTGCTCCTGCGGCGCTGTTCCGTTTTGCACGATTCCTGTTATCGCGTAATTTTCTTCGCTCACGTTTGACTTCGGTATTATCGTATATGTCGCTACCAGCGGCGGGTACGTGACATTTTCAGGCGCGTAATTTTCAACATAGCCGGTATAAACAGAAGTTGAGCTGGATGTTGCTTCAGCATGGGAAAACGCCACAAAAATAAGTGTAAAGAAAACGAACATTGAGGCATTAATTTTATATCGCAAGGAAATCCCACCAAGGCTTCTTGACGGATAAGATTTCAGAGTTAGATGCGTCAATCTTGACATTGTAAGAAATCTTCACGGGTATAATGCCAAGAATCTTCTTTTCCTTCTTCGCTTCAACGCTGTAAACGGGCTTTTCGTTCTCGCTCTCTATTGTTATCTTCTCAGAAGAAGCTCCTGTGCTGTTTCTGGCTATTTCAGAAGCTGCATCCGGAAGCGTCTTGATTCTGGCTCCGGTTTTATCATCCGTATATATGCCCTCGCCTGTTATTTTTATTGGAAGATTTGATTCGGCGCTGGAATTCTGGGAAACGACCGTCACTGAGCCGGAGGTTCTTTCTATTTTTACTTCCTTGGTTCCGCTGCCTGATTTTATCCTTGCATTAACGACTACATTGTTTTCATCCTTGGTTACGTTTACTATACTGAGGGTTTGACCCTCGGCTGGCGATATTTCAGAATATTCCTTTTTTTCTGCGTCAAATGAAAACGAGAAATTAATCGCAATCGGCGGCGAAACTAGCGGTTTTATTTCAATAGCATCTTTTCCAGGACCTTCTAGCGATTTGTTATCTTTCAAAGGCTTTTCTTGTTCCGCTGCTTCATAAATACCGCCGGCTGCTGAACCGCCTCCGCCTCCTCCTCCACCACTGCTGCTGCTACTTCCGCCTCCGTATGATTCATTATAAGGATATGGCGCCGGCGTGTAGTTCTTTTTCCTTTCGCGCTCCCTTTCCTCGGCTATCCGAATTTCCTCTTCCGTCATCGGCCTTTTCTCGTAAGTTAGGATAGGCGGCGGGTAAGTCACGTTTTCCGGCTCTTCTACGTAGCCTGTATAGATAGAAGTTGAGCCGGTCGTGGCGCTATATTCTGCTTGACCGCCGGAGTCGCCACCTCCTGAACTTGAGCTGGAACTTGATCCCCCAAGAGATGGGCAGACATCAACTTTTTTCCACTCTTTTGGCAGGCATGAAGAGGGGAATGACAAACAGCTTCCATCCGGACCGACGGCTAGCGTTGAAACCTCTGGGCATATAACAGGATTTTTGCAGTCTTTTTCATCAACAAGTCTAAATCCTCTAGGAATACAAGAATTAAGGAAAATCATGCATGTGTCGTTTTCATTAACCGTATAGTATGTTCCGGGCTTGCACCAACCTATAGTAGAAAATTCCTGTCCTTCGGATGTGTTAACAAAAAATGATAAAATTATCGCTCCCAGCATTATCAGGAAAAATTTTTTGTTCATTGTGATGGCTACGGTTTTCAGAAGAAGTGCGGCCTTTTTGGTGATGCTGGCGCAGTCAGCCTTAGGACACAACCCCATTAAGATTAAATGAAACTTAAAACCCTCTTAAAACAATTTACCAGAAGAATTGCTTACTGAAAAGTCATGAAACTCATTAGCCGAAGAATTCGGAATATCCCACCCTTACGATGTAGTTCGTGCCGTTGTACACGCCGACGGGCATGTGGAAGACTCCCGCCTGCGTGTTGTAATTCGTGCCGGAGCCGTTGAAGCTTCCGCCGCCCTTCACGTTTTCCGGTATGGTGTAGTTTGAAACCACCGTGGTGTTGAGGGTGAATCCGACGGCGGAAGAGTTGAATATCGTTCCCGCCGTGTTGTTTGCAAAAACCGTCATGGAATTGGCGCCTGCTGCCACGGTGAAAGTGGCGTTCGCGCAGCCGGGCAGGCTCGTGTTGGCGTTGTTATGCCTGTACCAGCACGCCTGCGCTGTCCCGTTCAGGGTGTAGTTGAGCTGTATGACTGTGTCCGTGTATGTCCTGTTCGCAGGCGACGCTAATACTATTGTCACGTCTCCGGCCGCGGCCGATATGAGCGCCGAATTGTTCGCATTGAAAGTCTCGCCGTACGAGCTCGAGGATGCGTTCACAAGAAAGTTAAATGTTCCCGTGCTGGCTGATGTTAATATCCAAGAAGCTGTTTTATTAGAACTCGCATTCAGAAAGCCAAGCGACTGCGGGTTCGAGCCGGAAACTATGGTAAGGAAGGATGAGGTCAATGTGAGGTTCACGCTGACATTATGCGCGGCTAAATCGCCGCCGTTAGCCACATTCGCGGTGAAATTAAATTCTTGGCTCACGAAAGCTGTAGGAGAACCCAGCGATACGCTGAGCGAAGGCGGGTCTGCAGCGCTTATGCTTTTCGACGCTGCGACGGCGTACTCTTCGGTATTGCTGTTGTGCGTGAAGTTGGTGGTGAAGGCGTGGACCTTCACGACCACGCTGGAGTAGCTCGCGCCCGTGCCGACCTGCTCCGTGTTCTCAACGCCCGTGATGGACCTCGATATCTGCGTGTTCGCCGACTCGTTATAAATGTAAATGTCAAGGTCGTTCAGCGAATAATATGTTGTCGGGCTGTTTGCGCCGTTATATACAACATGCCTGTTCCATTCCAGGGTCGCTTTGTTGCCCGCGCTCATGTTGGTGATTTTGTAAAATTTCACTGCGCCTTCGGTTATGTTGTCAAGAACGACGTTGTTGCGCTGCGCGTACGCCTCGCCCAGGTCCATCACGCCCCAGCCGAACGCCCTCCTGTCGGAAAATGTCGCGTTCTTGGCACTGTTGAGCATGAGCGCCCTTATCGCAATCGGGTTCCACTTTAATCCTTTATAATTAAGCACGAGCGCTACCGCTCCGGAAACGTGCGGCGTCGCCATGCTCGTCCCGCTCGCGCCCACAAAATCGTCCGTGGTTTCCCATATATTATAAGCAGAAATTATGCTGCTGCCAGGCGCCGCTATGTCCGGCTTTACCCGGCCGTCCGAGGTGAATCCGCGTGAACTGAAGGAAGATATGGCGTCATCGCTTGTATCGCCGACGGAATCGCACGTGTTCATGTCATTCTGAGAAGCGACGCTGAAGAAGTTGTAGCCTGGTGCGCCGACTGTGCTGTTCGACGGGCCGTCATTGCCCGCGGAGTTAGCAACAGAAACATCAAGATCATCAACAATTGCGTCGAGATATCTCGCGTTGGCGCAGTCGCTGACGCCGCTTCCACACAGCCCGAAACTTCTGCTTATTACGTCCGCTCCTGCAGTTGAAATTGCCCAGTCCATTGCCTTCATGCCGTCGGAATTATACATCCATCCTCCTGTTGTGCTGTTCGCGCCCGCCTTTGCGTTTATCAGCCTTGTGCCGTAAGCGATTCCCCTGTACTTGGAATCCCTGCTTGCTATAATCCCGGCCACATGCGTGCCGTGAAAGTGCAGGTCGTCCGTCGTGTTAGGATTATCCCTGTATGAGGAATCCGTTACAGCCGTATCGTGGAAAGTTCTATTCGCTGTGACGACTCCTGTAAGCGCAGGATGATTCGCATCAACGCCTGTATCAAGGTCGGTAACATCCCATCCTGTCCCGTTGTATCCGGCAGAATAAAATGTATCTGCCCCGGTTGCGCAGACGCTCTTGTCGAGCGTTGCAAAAGTTTTCTCATCCTCGTAAACAGCTGCGATCTCGCCGCTTTCCTTGAGCGCCTGAAGGCATTTCTTCGGTATCCTTGCGAAAACGCTGTTGATCACTATTCCCGTGCCGGTAGCGCTTCCTCCGCATTTTTCCACTATATCGCCGACCAGGTTCTGCTGCGGCTCCGCGAGATTTTTCTGCCTGAGCATTATGTCCCTTTTCATCATGTCCTTTATGGAGTCTATTTTTTCAACAGTTTCTTTCATCCTGCTTTTTTCCTCCTTCGTCAGGGCGGAAGTCTGGTACTCCACGGCCTTTTCCAGTCCTAATGACCTTATCTGTCCTTCATCCAGCTGCCTGAACTTTTTTTCTATTTCCTCGAGCACCTTCGCCTCTTCATCAACTTTCTGGTCGTACTGCGGCTTCACGTTCCTGCTGATTTCGTGCAGCGGCTGGTCCTTGAGGACGATTATTGCCGGAAATTCACCGGGAGCAATTTCCGGATTTGCCAGGAGATCCGACGTATCAGGCTCCTGCGAAGGGGCGGGACCCTTCACTGCCTCGGCGAACGAAAGGGGAGCTAGAACCAGTATGCATATCGTAAAAACAGCGAATCTTATCTTTGCCGGATTCAAAACAGCTTGCATAGCGATCGGAAACCTAGTTTATTTTTTCTTTAGTTTATTTAAATCCGGGAATTCCACCTCAGCCGAAGTATTGGTTGTAGCCTATCTCTATCACGTAATTGGAGCTTGTATTCCTGCCGACCGGGCCTCTCCCCACGGTTGTTTCTGTGTTGTAGTTTGCGCTCGAGTTTTTCGACGAGCCGTGGCCGATGCCGATTTTCTTCCTCGGCACTATGTAATTCGCGGATATTTCCCTCCACGTTCCGCTGTCGCATTTTTCATTTTTATTGTCGTCGTTCACGTCGCCTACAAAGCTGTCAGGGTAGCATGTTTTCCCGTAAACGCAGCTTTCGTT